>VHCZ01000121.1 GCA_016871535.1 Verrucomicrobiota bacterium | reverse complement strand
AGGCCGAAGAGCCGCCCAAGACGAAGTCAGAGCACCCATAGTAGCGATGAAGCGAGTAATGATCGTGGAGGGAAGGGAGTGCAGGAAGATGGAAGGAAGCTGGCCCGAACGACAGGCCATAAACCGCTGCGAGTGCCTGCGAGGGCTGTGCCGCAGGGGAGTCAGCCAAGCGATGACTTGGTTGAGACTGTTGAACGGAAGGCGGCCTTGGAGACCGCACGAAAGGTGCGCTCTCTCTCGTCGAGACCCCATCAACCGGAGAGCCGGATGCGGGAAATCCGCCCGTCCGGTTCGGAGGGAGGGGTGACGCTCGTGTGTCATCCCTACTCCTATCTTGCGCGCGATTCTTGAATTACTGATCAGACCGTCGTGCCAAATCGCGAAGAACGATTATTCACTGGTCGAGGCCTGGGGAAAAATTATACTGCGCTCATGCACCACGTTGGCATCGGCTACGATGTCCACCGCTTCGTTGAAGGCCGCAAACTCGTCCTTGGCGGCGTGGAGATTCCCCACCCGCGCGGGTTGGAGGGACATTCCGATGCGGACGTCGTGATCCACGCCATTTGTGACGCCGTGCTCGGAGCGCTGGGCGAACCGGACATCGGCCACTTTTTTCCCAATACCGATGCCCGCTGGCAGGGCGCGGCCAGCGGGATTTTCCTTCAGGAAATCGCCCGCCAGGTGAGTTTGCGGGATGGGCGCGTCGTAAACGTCGATGCCACGATCATCGCCCAGCAACCCAAAGTCGCGCCGTTCGTGCCGGCCATGAAAGAAAATATCGCGCTCGCTTTGGGGATCCATCTGAATCGCGTTGGAATCAAGGCGACCACCAACGAGCATCTGGGTTTTCTCGGCCGCGGCGAAGGGATCGCGGCACTGGCCGTCGCCAGTGTGGAGTTGAGCCAGTGAGCTATAGTGAGCTATGGGGAAGTCGGAAATTGGTTGGAAAGGACGGACGGAAGAAGGCATAAAACGGGAAGTGTATGCCCGGCACGTGGGCGACCGATGGGAATTCTTCGTGAGAGAGAAACGCTTCGACCCGTGGGAGCCTTTGAAAGAACCTCCGCTCCAGGATTGGCTGGAATTGCTCGATGCCGTGCAACGCCGCGTCGCCCGCAGACTCTTGCGGCCCGAAGAGGTCGACCGGCTCAAGAAAACGATCGCGGAACGATTTCCCGGAACCGGCTGGTCTTGAATCAGGGAATGAAGATCATGCGTGCGCCTGAGCTGTGTCCATTCAGTCCAACTTCCCATGGACTCGGTAGGGACGCATTCCACTCCGTCCCTGACTTTATTCCGCAGTCGAAAGTGCAATTTCAGGGACGCGGTGGAACGCGTCCTTCCCTGTTCATGGAGCGTACGCATGATTCTGAGACCATGGCAGCTTCCCATGAACCAGACGGTAGGGCGAGCCTGTCCCCAGCGAGCCGAGTCGGACGTAATCCACGCACGTCGAGCGGCTCGCCGGGACGGACTCGCCCTACCGGGTTCAAGGGCCGTATGCAGCGTTCCGAGATCAAAGGAGCTTCCCCTGAACCGTTCCTCCGGACCGCGGCCTTTAGGCCGCTTCAGCGCTGGACTCCGGAGGGTGCGCGGAAGCAGCCTGAAGGCTGCGGTCCGCACGGTTTTCGGTTCATTGTGCATGGCCCTGAGGCCAAGAAAGCTTCCCATGAACTGACCCCCTCACCCTTCCCTCTCCCCATCCGATGGGGAGAGGGTGTCCGTAGGACGGGTGAGGGGGCCGTTCGTGCGGCGGAGGAAGATCAGGCATCGGTTCGGCGATGAAAACGGCTCCGCTGATCCTGATTTCGCCCAGCACGCAACGGCGCGGCGCCGAGTTTTTCGATTATTCGCTGAGCCTCTCCGACGCGTATCCGCGGGCAATTGCCGCGGCCGGCGGCCTTCCCTGGGTCATGTCATGCACGCTTCCGCCCTCGGCGATTGCGGAGACAGTGCGGCGCTCACACGGAGTTCTGCTCACGGGCGGCGATGACGTGCAGCCGCGACTGTATGCTTCGAGACTGTCACCGCGCCTCAAGAAGACAGTTAGCCTGGCCGATCCGGCGAGAGATTTTTCGGAAATACTGTTGATCCAGGAAGTGTTTCGCCAACGCAAGCCGCTGCTGGCGATCTGCCGGGGGCATCAACTGTTGAACGTGGCTTTCGGCGGCTCGCTGATCGTCGATATTCCCACTCAAAAACCCAAAGCCATCAATCACACGCGAACGGATTTGAAGGACAAAATCGTTCATGACGTGAAACTGGCGGCCGATTCGCGGCTGGCGCAGATTTTCGAGAAGTTGACCCTGGGCGTGAACAGCACTCATCATCAAGCCGTCGCCCGCGTGGCGGAGCCGTTTCGTCCAACCGCCTTCGGCCCGGACGGGATTATCGAGGCGCTCGAACTGCGCGGCGCGGATCGCCGGCTGCTCCCGTATCTTCTGGCTGTTCAATTTCATCCGGAACGATTAATAGATCGCCACCCGGAATTCCTGGGATTATTCCGCAGTTTTACCGAGGCCTGCGCCTCGCAGACAGAAGGGCCGGCATGAGTGCGAAAGTCATGGTGGTGGATGACGAGGCGGGCGTTCGCTCGCTCCTTACGACCGTTTTGAAACGGGAAAAGTACGAGACCGTTGCGCTGGCGGACGCGGCGGCGCTGAAGCAAGCGTTGGAGGGCGCCCAACCGGACGTCATTCTGCTCGACTTGAAATTGCCCGATGCGGACGGTCTGGAACTGCTGCCGCAAATCAAACGGCAGTGGCCGCAGACCGAAGTGATCATTCTGACCGGCCACGCCACGCTCGATGCCGCGGTCAGCGCCACCAAGCTCGGCGCTTACGACTTTCAGAAAAAACCCTTCGACCACAAATCGCTGCTGCTCTCCGTTGAGCGCGCCCTGGAACACAAACAACTCACGGAAGAAGCGAGTTCGTTGCGCCAAGCGCTTTCGTCCCTAAGCGGCGGCGCGGCTCCCGTGTTCCAGAGCGCGGCGATGAAAGCGGTCGTCCGAACGGTCGAACGCGTGGCGCCGAGCGACGTGTCGATTCTCATCACGGGGAGAGCGGCACGGGCAAGGAAGTCATCGCGGATCTCATTCACGCGTTGAGCCCGCGCGCGAAAGGCGCGTTCATCAAGATCAATTGCGCCGCCTTGCCGCGCGAACTCATCGAAAGCGAGCTCTTCGGGTCGGTCAAAGGGGCTTACACCGGCGCACAAGCCGATCGCGAGGGTCTTTTCCGCCAGGCCGAACGGGGCACATTGCTTCTGGACGAACTGTCCGAGATGCCGATCGATACGCAGAGCAAACTGCTGCGCATTTTGCAGGAGAAGGAATGCCGGCCCGTCGGCGGCCGGTCGAGCTACAAGGTGGATTGCCGGATTCTGGCTTCGACCAACCGCGTTCCGGTGGCCGCGATCAAGGACGGCAAAATGCGCGAGGACCTTTACTACCGGATCAGCACCATCTCGATCGCTTTGCCCCCTTTGCGCGAACGCCGGGAAGACATCGTGCCGCTGGCCAGCAGTTTTCTGAAGCGTTTCGCCTCTCAAGCCGGGCGCAGCATCGCGGGATTTTCACCCGCCGCGGCCGAATCGCTGCGCAAGCACGATTGGCCCGGCAACGTGCGCCAGTTGCAGAACGAAGTGCAGCGCGCCGTGCTCATGTGCGAAGGGCAAACCGTGGATGTCCACGACCTGACGCTCGGCGCGCCGGCGCCGGGTGAAGAATACTCGGATTTCACGCTGCTCGAAGGCATGGAGCGCAACGCCATCGTTCAACTCCTCAAAGAGACCGGCGGCAACAAGCTGGAAACCGCGAAACGCCTGGGCATCGGGCGGCAGACGCTTTACAACAAAATCAAGGCTTATGGGATTGAGGCCTAAGCCGTAATCCGTAATCCGTGATCCGTAATTCGTGATGCGTGATGCGTCGGCACAGGCATTCCTCGTGACAAGCTTCCTCTCTCCCCCGCCTCAACGCCTCAAAGCTCCGCTCCGACGCTCCGACGCGCCAACAGCTTCCGCCGAAGCAGCCCATTGTTGGCGATGATCTGGTAGGTGTGTTTTCCCGGCATGGCGCGCCGCCAGAATTCGCCGCCGGCGCATTCGAGGATCAACCCGCCCGCCGCAATGTCCCAGAGTCGAATGCCCGATTCCAGATAAGCGTCGAACCGCCCGCTCGCCACATAAACCATGGACAACGCCGCCGCGCCCATGATCCGGATTTTGCGCACCTTGTGGATCAAGCGATGGAACACGGGCAGCATTTGTTCGAGCGTGTGGCGGTATTTGGCGAAACCGACGGAGACGATGCTTTCTCGAAGCTTGGATCGTTCGCTGACGTGAATGATCGTTCCGTTGAGGCGCGCGGGTTGGCCGCGAATCGCCGTCCAGAGTTCGTCACAAAACGGATCATAAACGACCCCGATCAGCGTTTCATATTCGCCGCTCGAGTCGTTCCCGCCTTTGGAGTTCAGCCCAATGGTCCGCGACTGCAAAGCGACGGAGACGCAGGAGTGCGGGACGCCGTAAGCGAAATTCACGGTCCCATCGATCGGGTCCACCACCCAGCGGTGTTCGGCTTGTTGGTCCCCCAGCACGCCTTCCTCTCCCAGCACTGAGAAACCGGGGAAAGTCCGCAGCAAGATTCGTTCAATCGTTTTCTGGCAGCGAACGTCCAGCACCAGTTTGATGTCGTGCTGGTGCTGAAGCGTGACGGCTTTGGCGGCGTGGCGGTGAGTGCGCATCAGGTCGCCCGCCGCGTGGGCGGCTTTCACGGCGCAAGCCAGAGCGCGGGTCAATTCATTCGACTTCACGCCGCCGAGCGCACCACAAACCGGAGCCGGGCTTCAAGGAAGAAGTGCGCAGGGATCGCCGCTGGATTCAGCGATTCTCATTTTGCGCCCATGAACCGTAGCCGCCGACGTAAGGAGGCGGATTTCCGGGTTAACCAAAGTGTCCGCCTCGTTACCTCGGCGGCTACGAACCGACGGTTCATGGGAAGTTGCCTTGGTTTGATGAATATGCACTCGGTCCTTGAACCCGGTAGGGCGAGTCCGTCCCGGCGAGCCGCTCGACGTGCATGGAACACGTCCGACTCGGCTCGCTGGGGACAGGCTCGCCCTACCGTCAGGTTCATGGGAAGAATTGCTGCGTGGGATGATCCCAGGTTGTTTCTGCGGATGGCCTGTGCTATGACGCTGCGATGCGATTCGTATTTCGGTGGGCCTTTCGGATGGTCCTCCTGCTCGCCGTCCTGCTCGTGGCGCTCGTGCTTTTGAAAGATGCGCTGCTCCGGTCCTTCGCCGAACATCAACTGCGCGCGCAAACGGGCCTGGACGCGAAAATCGAGCGCCTCCAATCACGGCTCTGGCCGGCGGCCTTGACGCTCGAAAACCTCAAGCTTTACAACACCGCCGAATTCGGCGGCTCGCCTCTGGTGGACCTCCCGGAGTTGCACCTCGAGTGCGAGCCGGGCGCTTTGGCGCTGCGCAAGCTGCATTTCAAACTCGTCCGCCTCCGCCTCAGCGAGATCAACATTGTCGAGAACCCACAGGGCCGAACCAACATCACGGCGTTTGTGCGGGAACTCCAGGATGTGTCTTCCCCGACTCGCCGCGGCCTCTCGGTTGGATTCTTCGATTTCGCGGGCATCGACGTGCTCAATCTCAGCGTGGGCAAGATCCGTTATTCCAACCTGAATCGGCCGGGCAAAGACATGGACGTTCACGTCGGCCTCAAGAACGAAATCCTGACCGGCATCAAAACCCTGCCCGAACTGTCCGATCTGATTCTGAACATCCTCTTCCGCCGCGGCATCACCATCACCCGCCAAGGCGAGCGAACGTCGATCACAGTCAGCCCAACGCACGAGGCGCCTGCCGGACAAAACCGAAGCCAATCGTCGTCGAACCCATCAAAACCGGACAAATCCGCGAAGAAATGAACTCCTTCTTCCTGGCGTAACAATCCGATTCGACCAGGGGGCAACGGAGAGCACAGAGGCCAGAATCAAGGGACGTACAGAAGATCGGATCAACTCAGCGGGACACGCATTACACGAATCAGCACGAATCAGGAGATCTTTTCTAGCAATTCTCCAGCAATTCTTATTTTGGCAATCGACGCCCGTTTGGTGTCCACGCTTTAGCGTGTTTGGGGGCGACAGACACCCTGAAGGATGGACACCCAACGCCGCGAGCCTGGGAGAATGATCTTTTCGGAATTCGCGATCATTCGTGAAATTCGTGTCTCTTTTTTTCTGCGCGACGAACCCTAACTAAATCTTCACCTTGAATTGCTCGTCGGTCTTGAGGGACAGCGCGAAGGCCGCCATCAGTTCCGGGATTTGCTCCAGGTCCTGCAGACTGACGATCTCCACCGGCGAGTGCATGTAACGGTTCGGCAGGCTGATCAACGCGCTCGGAATGCCGCCGCGCGTCCAGAAAATCACGTCGGTGTCGGTCCCGGTCGTGGCAGAGGCCGATTCGTGTTGCAGGGAAATCTTCGCTTTGCGCGCCACGTCTTCCAACCGCGCCACAATCTCCGGATGATTGCACGCTCCGTGCGTCAGGGTCGGGCCGTTGCCCAACTCGATTTCTCCATGCTGCTGCTTGTTCACGGTGGGATAATCGGTTGCATGCGTCACGTCCACGACCAGCGCCAGGTCCGGCTTGAGCGCGTAGGCGATCTGCCGCGCTCCGAGGAGGCCGACTTCCTCCATGATATTGGAAACGGCGGCGATTTCGGGTTTCAGTTTTCCCCGGCTGTCCGCGAGCAGCCGCACGGTCTCGGCGACCGCGAAGGTGCCGATGCGGTTGTCGAACGCGCGGGCCACGGCCAGGTCGTTCCGCAACAACTCAAACTCGTCATTGAGCGTGATCGGGTCGCCGACGCGGACGAGTTTCTCCGCTTCCTTCCGGTCCTTCACGCCGATATCGAGGAATAACTCATGAACTTTCGGCGGCTTGCGATCCGAGTCGTCCTTGGACAAGTGCGGCGCCACATTGCCGACGACACCTTTGACCGGGCCCTTCCGGGAGTGAATTGTCACCCGTTGCGCCTTGGTGATGGCGGGATCGATGCCGCCGAGTTTGCGCACGTAGATGAAACCGTTCGCATCGATGAAGTTCACCGTCATGGCAATCTCGTCAGCGTGGCCCGCGAACATGACTCGCGGCGAGCCTCCTTTGTTCAAGATTGCCACGGCGTTTCCGTAAGCGTCGGTGAAGGTCTCATCCGCAAACGGACCGACATAATTCAGCCAGACCCGCTGCCCGCGCGCTTCATGGCCGGGCGGACTCGGTGTGTTCAACAGTTCCCGCAAGAAATTCAGTGAGGATTCGCGCATCGCGCGCACTATAGAACGTAAAACGTCATGCGTAAAACGTAATGCGGATCGGCGAGGTCTTCGGCCTTGTTGCTGGTGTTCGCAATCCACGTCCTTCTGAAAATCTGGTTCGCGGGCGAAACCTGCCAGCGCTGGAGTGAAGATCGCCGAAACGGCGCGCTGGAGTTGCTGCTTTGTGCGCCGCTGAAAATCGAAGACCTGGTCCGTGGCCAGAACCTCGCCTTGCGCCGACAATTCGCCGGGCCGATCGTGGCCACAATCGGCCTCAGCCTGCTGGCCCCGGCTGGAATCATCCAGGTGACGGGCAACATTGTGGATCGCAGGGATACACCGCCTCGCGCGCTCCTCGCGGCTGGCCAAAATCCCTCCTGGCAAAGTGTATTCTATCCCACGGTCTGATCAGTAGATCGAGGTTCGCGCTTTACCGCCGGGCAAGACTGACCCATTTCAACTTGAATTCCTCGGAGCGCAACTATGTCCGAAGGACTAGATTTCCGGCTCACAATCGGGTCGCGACGACAAATGCGTTGAACATCAGGTACCGCAGCGGCGTGAGATTGAGAATCAGGTCGGGGATCTTCGATATGTAGCGATCCGTGCAGAAGACTTGTTCGACCTTGCAGCCTGCTTGCCGGAGGAAGAATGCCATTTCCAGCGGGTTGGTCGCGACGATCGCGTCGTCGTCGGGCGTGAACGGTTCTTTCACGATGGGCGTCATGCGGTCGAAGCGAACCGCTGCGGGGTCGCGCCGCATCTGCCGGAGTTTCTGGTGGAGCCGCCGCCAGTTTCGCCACTTGTTGGCCAGGCCGCGCATGCGCGCATGGTAATCTCGAAAGCCGAGCACGCGAAAAAAATTGGGACTGGAGAGAACGATGCGCCCGCCAGGCCGAACGACCCGCGCCAGTTCCGTGATGAAAGCTTCGGGTTCTTCGACGTGCTCCAGCACATTCAGCGCGCCGGCGGCCTCGAAGAATGCGTCCGCGGAGGGCAGCTTCTTGCCGTCATAGACCTGGCAATGGGCGCTGAATCGTCTGGCCTTGGCGATATTCGGTTCGGAGACATCCACGCCATGCGCCTCGCATCCGGCTTCCTGGAGGCGTTTGACCACTTGGCCGACGCCGCAGCCGACATCCAGCACGTGCGCGCCCGGCGACGGCGGTTTGAGAAAGTCAGCGTATTTGGCGTAGAAGGATTCGTCCCAGTTCTCGAGAAACTCGGCGTAAGCTTGGTTGTGGCGGTAACTGTCTTGGTGGCCCATGAGCTAACAATGACCAATGACGAAAGAAGGCCAAATGTCCCTGACCAAGACAAGGCTCCACAGGAGCGTCGCCCCACCGCCCACTGCCGCCGCCACGCCACTGCTTCGGGCCTCGTCATTCGGAATTCTTTCGTCATTAGACATTCGTCATTCGTCATTCCTTTGCGAAGCCATCAGCACTCCACAAATTGCCAGCGCCGCCACGATGGCTGCCAGACTCACGTAGAGCGTTCCGGCCGGCGGATCGTAACGAAACTCAATCGTGTGCGTTCCCGGCGGCAAATAAACTCCGCGCATGATGTAATTGCAGCGCAACAAAGGCTTGGGTTGGCCATTCACAGCAACTTTCCAGTCTGAATCGTACCGGTCGTTCAACAGCAAAACGCGCGGCTCGGCGTTCTCCGCTTTGAGCGTGACGCGCCTGGGTTCGTAATGCGTGATGGCGACGGTTTCCTTGCTTTGATTCGTCGAGACATTCGCTGGCGCCGCCAGCACCGGATCGCTCACCAGAACAACCTGCGCCGGATCGAACGCCGGATCAGCCAGGCGCTGCAAAACGACCTGATCGCTGTGGCCGCTCGCTGGGCTGTTGGTGATGGCCTGCCATTGCGAGTAGAGTTTGGTCCGGGGCAAGGCCGCTCCGTATTCAAAGAGCGCGAACTGATTCGAGGAGCCGAACACGCTGTGGCCGCGAAAACTTTTGTGGATCGGATCGATTTGCTGATTGAGGAAATCGAAAAATCCACGCATCCCCAGGATGTAGCGCGTATTCGTCAATTGCCACAGCCGGCTGATCGAGCTGAGATCAGCCTGAGCTTTGGTTTGCATTTTGACGAGTTCAGCGGGGTAAGCGTCTTCCAGCAGCAATCGATTCTGCGCCAGGACCGCATCACCGCCGGCGTTCCGGGCGAGCACGGCTTTGGTTTGCGGGGACAACGCGACGCTGCCGAAGCGTTGCGCGTGGTAAACCGGGCCGGCTTCGATAACGCGGTTTAGTTCGCTCGCCAATGCAATGGAGAGACTCTGCGATTCGTTCGTGGTGAAGGTCGAGAGTCGGGCACGCGTTTGATCCGAAAGCTGGCTCCAAAGAAATTGGGAGACCGGATCGGCGGCTTGCTTCAACTTCGCCGCGAAGGCGCTCAGTTCTTTGAAATCAGTGAAGGAAAACGTGGCGGCGCTTTTGGGCCGGAGCGCGTTCAGATACGCGAAATCAAACTCCGGCGTGCGCGGCATCTGGATGATGTCGAGCGACTGGATTCGGTAGTATTGAAAGAGGTGTTCGAGCCAGACCTGATAAATCTCCGGCCAGGTTTCATCGCTGGTCAGATACATTCCCTGCATGGGCAGCAGGCGCGCGGCGACGCGATGCTCGTGCGGCTTGTCGCGCAGGATGTCCAGAACCGGATTGGCCGCGTAACGTTCCTTGTAATTGTAATGGATGATCCAGGGGGCGTTCGCGTGGCTGAAATCCGTGACAAGCACGGCGCCCAGAACAATCCCGGCCCACTTCGCACGCGCGCCGGACAATGCGCCGCTGACGATGAGAACCACTGCTCCGGCCGACAACGCCAGGAACAACACGAACCAGGCGACTTCTCTGATGCTGAACCGCGCCATGGCTGCGCCCAATTCGCCCGGGAATCCCGCCGTCTCCAGATGGCGCCGCAATTCCGTCTGCGAAGAAAGATACAGCAGAAAGGCCAGCCCGCTCACGCTCAGCACAATGGCCAGGCCCTTGGCCCATTTGCGTTCAAAAGCCGGCGCGACCGCCCACCAGGATTTCAATTGCGCCAGCAGCGATTGAGATTTGAGCAGGTTCCGGCCGAGATACTGGCGATACAAACCTTGCAGCCCGTAGCCGAACAAGATCACCAGCGCCACGGAAAACGGGTGCATGAATTTGATGGGATTACGGATCGTGGAAAAATACGGCAGCTTGTAGAAGAACTGGTAAAGCGGCGCGTGACGTCCGTAGGCCAACAGGAGCGACACCAAGGCCGCGCCGGCCCAGAACCAGATGAACTTCCGTTCGTGATCGGAGAAGAGACTTCCGGATTTCCTGGCGGCTCGCGTCAGAGTCCACATCGCCACCAGGACGACCAGCACGCCGCAATAGACCCCCGATCCGGAATGGCGTGATGTGGGATGTCCGGGACTTTGCCCCACGGCGCCCCAATAGTTCCCGCCGTCCGGCGTATCCATTCGGTAACCGAAAACGCCCGGGATGACGACGCGCAACGTCTCGGCTTTGGGCAAGCTCCATTGCGTGGCTTCGTCCCAGCGTTGTTCCTTCGTTTTCGCGTCTTGCTGCGTGCCGACGATCCCTTTGATTTGCGTGCCGATCAGCGTGGAGAGCGCGGAAGCCGAGAGGAGGGCCGCGCAAATCGCCACGACCGCAACTCGCGCCGCGCCGATTCCCAGGCGGCGGGCCGTTGGCCCCGTTTCCGCCAACGCCTGGAACACGACAAATGCGGCGACATACAAACTGAAGAAAGCCCCGACGTCGTAGCCCTCCATGATCGCCATCCCCAGCGCGAACCCGGCCAGAGCGATGCGCAACCAGCGTTTCGTCTGCGCCGGCGACACCAGCGCGGCAAAGGCGAAAAACGCGGCGCCCAGCGTGATCGGCGTCGCGGGCAAACCCCAGCACGCGTAGGAAAACGGGCCTGTGTTGAGAAGCGCGGCCAGCGCGCCCAGCGTGCAAACCGCGGGATGAAATCGCAATTGGCGAAAAAACGTCCAGGCGCCCAGACCGAGAACCAACAGAGCCAGCGGCGTGAAAAATTTCGCGTGCGCGAGGGGGCCCCAGAGGAAATACGCGCCGACCGTGACGTTGGGCAAGGCGCTGGGCTGCTTGATCCCGATCCAGTTCAACGTGTGCCACGCGCCTTTGAAAAAGCTCGAAGCGACATCCGAGTACGCGACGAGCAAACCCAGCGGGCCGTCATTGGAAAACAAAACCTGCTCCGCCTCGAAGCTGCGATGGAAAATCAGCGCCAGAATTCCCGCCAGCCAGGCGCACGCGATGAGGAATTCCCGAAGCGCAGATCGAGTTCCCGGAGATTTCATTGCGACGCAAGATAACGGAAAACGAGGACGGGCCAAGCAGGAACTCTACCGGTTGCGCGGCAACGCAGCCTTGCCCATGGGATGCAGGACCATACTCACCGCCCATGAACCGAAAACCGTGCGGACCGCAGCCTTTAGGCTGCTTCAGGCCCTGCTCTGACCGACGTTGAAGCGGCCTAAAGGCGCCTAAAGGCCGCAGTCCGGGAGGCAGGTTCTTGGGAAGAGCCGCTGCTCAATGAAGTGCCGTCGGAGGGATCAGCATTTGCCGCAAAAGTGTGTTCGCTTCGCGATGCACGGCCGCTTCCGGTGACTTCGCCAGTTTTTGAAGCAGGAGCCCGATCTCCGGCGAAACTTTGACCTCGTCCGGAGACTGTCTCAACAGCCACAAAGCCTCACGGGGATTGTCCTGGGCGATGTGGGAAATGACGGACATGACCAGAGGCCCGGTGTTGGCGTCCGCTTTCGTGGCCAGGGGAAGCAAATCCTCAAGAGCGGCGGTGCTGGCACTCGTCTCCTGCAACATCGACACCGCATCGCCAAATCTCCCCCAGTCCGGGGGCGAGCTGTTACGGAATTGGCGAAGAGCGTGGACCAGAACGGGCACCGCCGATGCCGCTCGACTTCCCAGACACTGAAGAGCGAGCGAAACGCCGGACCGAATTTTGGGGTTCCGAAAGCCGCGGGTCTCCGTTTTCGACCCTCGCCGCAATGACGAGAGCGATCCGATCTCCAAACTGGTGCAGAATGGGATCCAAGTCCTGTATGGCGTGTGCTCGATCTTGCGGACTACGGTTTGGATGGCAGGTTGCCAACCACCGATCCAGCGCCTCTGTCGGCGCGCAGATTTGCCGTACTCCGCAATCAGATACTCACGCGACTGGCCACGCGCTGCGCGATCTCCTCGCCGATGGCCAGCGACGCCGTCGCCGCTGGACTGGGGGCGTTGATGACGTGCAGCGCGTTGGCGCGCTCGACAAAACAGAAGTCGTGAACGAGATCGCCGGCCGGTGACATCGCCTGGGCGCGCACCCCCGCGCCGCCGGGATCCAAATCTTCGCCGCGAATTTCGGGAACGAGTTTCTGCAGCGCTTCGCAAAACAGCCGTTTGCTGAACGAGCGCTTGAGTTCCTCCCAGCTCATGCGTTTGTGCTTTCGCAAGAAATTGCGCAAGCCGACAAAGCTGAGCGCATCCCACAGGTCGGCCAGGCTGATGTCGGTCTTGCGATAACCTTCGCGCGCAAACGCCAGCACGGCGTTGGGTCCCGCCTCGATGCCGCCGTCGATCAAGCGCGTGAAATGCACGCCGAGAAAGGGGAACTGCGGATCGGGCACGGGATAGATCAAGTTGCGCACCAGTTGCTGGCGCTGCGGCTTGAGTTTGTAGTATTCACCCCGGAACGGCACGATGCGGACTTCGCGCTTTTCGCCGGCGAGTTCGCTCACGCGGTCGCAGTGCAGTCCGGCGCAGTTCACCACGAAATCGGCCTCGAAGTCGCCGGCCGCTGAGCGCACGAGCCAGCCATGGTTTCGAGCTTGCAACCCGGTGACTCGCGCACTGGTGAGAATCCGGACGCCCTGGGCCTGGTTCAGTTTGCCGATCGTGGCGCAGACTTTGGGGTAATCCACGATCCCCTCTTGCGGCACGTGCAGCGCGGCGATCCCGCCCACGTGCGGCTCGATCTCCCGCATCTGCTCGCGGTTGAGAAAGCGGATCCCCTGCAAGCCGTTTTGCTGGCCGCGCTCGTGCAGATCGCGGAGCCTCGCCAGCTCCGGTTCGTTCGTGGCGACGACCAATTTCCCGCACACGTCGTGGGGAATCTGATGTTCCTGGCAGAACTCGACCATCTCGCGAATGCCGCTGACCGCCAGGCGCGCCTTGGTCGAACCGGGCTTGTAGTAAAGTCCGCAATGGAGCACGCCGCTGTTATGACTGCTCTGGTGCGCGCCGACGGCGGCTTCCTTTTCCAGCAACGTAACGCCAGCCGCAGGGCAATGACGGCGCAGCTTGTACGCCGTCGCCAGGCCCACCAACCCTCCGCCAATGATCAGGATTCTTTTGGATAACACAGTCGTGTTTCGTAAGGCGTAAGACGTGAAACGTAAAACGTAATTCGTAAGGGGGCGGCGGCGATTCGGCCGCTCGCATTCGGGTCACGTTCGGACGGACCGGACGAATCACGACTTACGTTTTGCGTTTTACGAGTCACAACCCGCTCGGATGATCGACGAACACCCACGGAACGCGAAATTTCTTCGACAGATGTTCCGCCAGAGTTTTCACGCCGAACGTCTCCGTCGCGTAATGCCCGCCGTAGAAAACGTTCAACCTCAGTTCTTCCGCCGCGCCATGCGTCCAGTGTGAGCCTTCTCCGGTAATGAACGTATCGACGCCTTCTTGGGCCGCGAGTTCGAGTTCATTGCCCGCGCCGCCCGTCACCACGCCAATCCTTTGGCAAATCGCGGTGCCGCCCGGCAGCAGCGTCGCCGGCCGGCGCAGGACCAACCGCAGCCGCTTCGCCAATTCGTCGCGGCTGATTTTTTGAGCTGACTGGAAGCCGAGATACCGGCCTTTGTGGAAGAAGAAGGGCTTGAGATTCTGCAAGCCCAGCGCCGAGCAAAGCCGAGCGTTGTTTCCAAGCCGCGGGTGCGCGTCCAGCGGCAGATGCGAGCTGTACACGGCCAGGTCGTTCTCCAGGAGCAAGCGGAGCAATTGGTAGCGCTTCCCGGTCCACGGATGGGTCCGGCTCCAGAACAATCCGTGATGCACGAGCAACAGGTCAGCTCGCTGATCGAGAGCCAATTGAATCGTCGCGAGGCTGGCATCGACCGCCGCCGCAATGCGGCTGACGCCGCCTCGGTTTTCCACCTGGAGTCCGTTTACGGCGCCTTCCCAATCCGTGAACTGTTTCGTTTTCAGGAGGCGGTCGCAGTATTCAACAACCGTCGAAAGGGAGACTTTCGCCATGCGCGGTATGGAAGCGGTCGGTTTCCTGGAAAGCAAGCGAACTCAAAGCGTCGTCAGGCCTTCGAGCGCCACAAGTTGCCTGCCTCCAGATCCAGAAAAAATCATCGAGTTCGAGCCGGATTGCCGATGAGCGGCGTCATCGAAGTGGGAGAACACCTTTCTATCCGAGAGGCGATAGAAGATCTGCCGCTGATTGCCGAAGCAGCCAGCTACGCGAGTGGAGTGGGCAGGTTTGTATTTTTTCCCTTGAGCTGAGATGGATGAGCTGGCGACGGGAGCCAAGCACTGTCTGCGATCGTGATTGCCTTCCTGTCCTTTCAACACAAAAACTCCCGCCCACGCTCCTCCATTTCCATCGGACGCAATCGCGCCGCAGTTTTTTCATTCCCCTTATTGAATTCCCTGTCCTTCCCCCTATAGTGCGCTCGACTTAAACAAGAAGAATGAGCGAAGCTTCGGACGACAATCGGCCGTGGACCATTGCCTGCGCGCGCGCGCATTACAACATCGACCGCTGGGGCGCCCGCTACTATGACATCAATGAAGCCGGGCACGTTGTCGCCACGCCGTTGCAGGAGGCCGGCGCGTCGGTGGACCTGACGGACGTCGCGGAAGAGGCCAAGGGACGCGGCCTGAGGTTTCCGTTGCTCATCCGGTTTCAAGACATCTTGCGCCACCGCGTGGAGTCGGTGAACCAGGCCTTTCGCAGCTCGATTGCGGAGTTCAATTACCAGGGGCGCTACCGCGGCGTCTTTCCAATCAAAGTCAACCAACTGCGCGAGGTCGTGGAAGAAATCCTCGACGCCGGCAAGCCCTACCAATTTGGGCTTGAAGTCGGGAGCAAGCCGGAGCTGTTCATCGGTCTGGCGTTGCAGGATCAAATCGGCAGCTTGATCATCTGCAACGGATACAAAGACAGCGCGTTCATCAAGATGGCGCTCATGGGCGTGAAGCTCGGCAAGAAGGTCATCATGGTTGTGGAAAAACTGGAGGAGCTGAAGCAAATCATCGGCGTCTCCCGGCTCGTCGGAGCCGAACCGATCATCGGGATTAGATCGCGTCTCGCCAGCAAGGGCATGGGGAAATGGGCGGAGAGCGGCGGGGAGAACGCGAAGTTCGGCTTGAGCACCGCGGAGTTGCTCGCGGCGGCCGAACTGCTCAAGGCCGAGAACCTCGGACACTGTTTCAAACTCCTGCATTTCCACATCGGCTCTCAAGTGCCGGACATCTTGACGGTGAAAAAGGCCGTCCAGGAAGCCGCGCGCTTTTACGCGAAGCTCTACAACATGGGCTTTCCCATCGAATCCATCGACGTGGGCGGCGGCCTGGGGGTCGATTACGACGGGAGCCGTTCCGCGTTCGACAGCTCGACCAATTACACGCTTCAGGAATACACCAACGACGTCGTGTATTACATCGGCGACGTCTGCAACGCGGAGAAAGTGCCGCACCCGGATATCATCAGCGAAAGCGGGCGGGCGATCGTCGCACATCATAGCGTGCTTCTGGTCGAAGTGTTCGGCGCCATCGGCAAAACCCGGCCCGAGATCGATCTCGCCTACGGCGACAACGAGCACGCGCTGGTCAAAGAGCTTCTCGATATCAAGAAAAACCTGGCGAAACTCAACAAGCTGGAGGCGTATCACGACGCGCTGGAACGCAAGGAAGACGCGCACAATATGTTTACGCTCGGCCTCATGGATTTGCCGGACAAAGCCAAGATCGAAACGCTCTACTGGGAAATTGGCCGGGAAGTCGTGCAGAGTTTTCGCGGGCAAGCTTACGTCCCGGAAGAAATCCGAAAACTCGAAGACAGCCTGGGCGATCAGTACCTCTGCAATTTTTCCGTGTTCCAGTCGCTGCTGGATCACTGGGCCCTCGGCCAGTTGTTCCCGATCATGCCGATCAGCCGGCTCAACGAACGCCCGACGCGCGAAGCCACGCTCGTCGATATCACCTGCGACTCCGACGGCCAGATCAACAAATTCATCGATTTGCGGGACGTGCGCGACACGCTTTCGCTGCACCACCTCATCTCGAACGGCGCCGGCCAGGAGCCGTATTACCTGGGGTTTTTCCTCATGGGCGCTTACCAGGACATCATGGGCGACCTGCACAACTTGTTTGGCCGCGTGAATGAAGTCCACGTGTTTCTCGATCCCGACGAAGCGGCGGGCTATTACGTCGAGGAAATCATCGAAGGCAACACGATCGTGCAAGCGCTCGCGGCGGTGCAGTACGACGAAAACGAATTGAAACGACAAATGAAGGCGCAAATCGACGCCGCCATCAAATCCGACAAAATGAAACCGTCCGAAGCCATGCGCCTGCTGGACGACTACGAACGCGGCCTCAAGGAGTACACTTACCTCACCATCTAGCGAGCCGTCGCGCATGTATGACCCCGTCTTGAAAGCCGAACTCATGCGCTCGCTCAACCGGCTCGTCAAAGGGCTTTCCGCGCTCTTCTGGGGTTTGCCGCTGGCCTTGCTGGTTTGCGTCAAAACGGCCACGACGGATTGGCTGAAGCCGTTCGGCATCGCGCCGCCGCTGCTCGTCAACACGCTCCTCTTCTATGGCCTGTGGCAGATCGGCCATTTCCAGAGGCAGGAGCGTGTCTGGCACCAGTCCCTCGACCGCGCGAAGCTGCTCAGCGTCGTGAACATCGGGCTTTCGCCGTTCGTGTATTGGTGGAACCAGGTGCCGCAAATGCCGCTGTTCTCAGTCGCGCTCGGCTTGCTGATTCTCTCCGGCCTCCTGTTTCTGTTCAATCTGAACCACGTCCTGCAGCGGCTGACCGCGATGCTCCCCGACGAAACGCTCCGCCACGAGACCGCCTTCTTCACCTCGATGAACGTGTATCTTCTCCTGGGCCTCCTGATCCTGATGGCGTTTTACGCGACGGTCCAGGAGATGGTGGTCTTGCCGGAAATCGTCATCAGTTTTCTTAGAGCGTTTGAGACCGTCCGCCAATGGGTGTTCATTCTTTTGCTGTTGTTGCCGCTGGCCATGACCATGACTTTGATTTGGAAAATCAAGGAAGTCATCCTGACCAGCGTCTTTGCGGCGGAAGGCTGAGATCAGCGAAACGGTCACCAAGACCTTCCGCTCTGCGCGAATAGTCTAGTCTAGCTAAGGAATCAGGATCAGGGTCTCCGCACCAGACGAAGCGAGGTCGCTTCGACTTCGCCCGGTCCGCCGCGCAGATCAAAGATAAGTTCCACCTCTTCCAGCATTGGCCCATCCGCCACCGAAGAGCGTC
>VHCZ01000120.1 GCA_016871535.1 Verrucomicrobiota bacterium | reverse complement strand
AGGAGATGAAAGAGCGCATTCTGCGGGGCGTCGCGGAAATCAACCAGGCACCAGTGGTCCATCGTTGGAGCAACTTTACCGCCCTGGAGACGCTGCCGTGATTGTTTACTTGTCACAAAAACGATGTACTAGTCTATGGGTGGCCTCAGCCAGCCGAGGGCAGGTACGCTCTCAGATTTGTCGATTTTCAAGACCTGACTACACTCAAAACCGGTGGTTGGAGGCTGGCACAAGCCGGCGATATCCCGATGGACGCGAAGTCTATTTCTTTCTTCGGAAGCGGCCTGAGCTTGACGGTCAATGACGCGTTTATTCCGTTGATCGGCGATCCGCGCAGAGGATGGGTGGGAGACATTTCCGGCTACGCGGGTCAAACTGTGCGGCTGGAGTTTACTACTTCGACAACGCCGTTCCTTTTTCTCCCGGAGGCAAATCTGGACCACATTGCCTTTTCCACCGAACCGATCCCTGAGCCGGAAAGTCTGCTACTGGTTGCGCTGGCTGGCATCGCTCGGTTCTTGCGCAAAAACCTTCGCAGGCCCCGACCTCGCGATGGGAGTCTCAGTGGTTGAACAGGAATTCCTTGCTGCTCAGGAGTGCCCAGTAAAGGTCTTCGACCACGACGCGTTGATCTTTCTCATTCGCTACTTTCAGCACGTTGAGCAGTTTTGATTCTTCGGCCTCCGTGGGGAACCGGCACAGCGCGCCGAGATACGCTTCCTCGATAATCTTTTCAGGAGGCGTCTTGTCAGCGAGCAACTTCTCGAGGCGATTGCCTTTGGCGGCCAGCTTCTGGTTGATCGTGTCGCCGTTGGCGATGTGGAGGGCCTGAGCCATGGTCGGCTCCGAGGTGCGCTCGCATTCGCAAGTTTTTTCGCGGTCAGGTCGGCCAAAGCTCTTCAGGAAGTAAGAAGCAATTCGCGTGTCCGGAAGCTGAATCGCGCGGAAGCCGAACGGGTATTTGTCGCCCAACCCGCGGTTCGCATTGCGCAGGTCGGTGACAAATTCGGTCGGCACGCCAGTGACTTGCGAATACGCGTCCAGCAGCACCTCGGCGATCAAACGCCGCGGGTAGTAATGCGAGTAAAACCGCGTGTCGGCGGCGTTTTCCGGCAGCGCCTGACTCGAACGCTGATAAGTTTCGGACTGAAGAATCGCGCGCATGAGCGCTTTGAGATCGAATTTGTTCTCCGCGAGAAATCTCGCCGCGGCCGAGAGGAGTTTCTCATTGCTGGCGGGATTGGTCACCCGGAGGTCATCCACCGGCTGGACCAGGCCAACACCAAAGAAGTTCGCCCAAACCCGGTTGGCAATGGCGCGGCTGAAGTAGGGATTGTCAGGCGAGACGAGCCAATTCGCGACGTGTTCGCGGCGGTCTTCGGAGGAGTCGATTGGGAGCGGCTGGCCATCGAGCGGACGCGGCAGTTGCGGACGTCCTCGGCGCGGCTGATTGAGGTCTCCGGAAGTCGCGGCGAAGATCAGTCGTTCGCCATCGGCGGCGCCGGTTTTGGCCCGGACGCGCGCGAACAAATTGGCCATGCCGAAATATTCGTCGTTGGTCCATTTCTCCATCGGATGATTGTGGCAGCGCGCGCAATTGATCGACATGCCCAGGAACGCCTGCGTGGTGGTTTCGGCCATCGCGGGCGGGTCTTCGTGCAGGACGTAGAAGTTGGCGGCGCCGTTCTCCAGCGTGCTCCCCTTCGCGGTGATGATGCGCCGGACCATCACGTCCCAAGGCGTATTCGCGGCGACGTTGTGATGAATCCAATTGTAATAGGACCACATCGCGGCGAGCCGGAGCCGGTCGCTGTTGACGAGCAGGAGGTCGGACCATTTGTAGGCCCAGTAATCGGCGAACTCTGGCCGGCGGAGCAGCGACTCGATCAATTCATCCCGCTTCGTGGAGAACGAGCTGGCGAGAAAATCACGCGCCTCCTGCGCGGTCGGCAACACGCCGATAGTGTTGAGAAATGCGCGGCGGAGGAATTCGGCGTCCGAAGCGCGCGGTGACGGCGGCAGATTCAAACTCTGCAGCTTTTCGAGCACGAGTTCGTCGATGAAATTGCGTTTCGTTGCCCGGGCGAAAACCTCGGGCCCGACCGCGTTTTCATACGGCACCGTCACAGTGGCAATCGCAATGCGGCTGAGGTACCACGCGGTGATCGCGCCTTCGCCGTAACCCATCACTTTGACATTTCCTGTTTCATCCACCTGGGTGACGGAAGAATTGGCATCCGTGTATTTCACCCAGCGCGTGACGTCCTCAAGGTGGCCGTCGGTGAAGCGAGCTTGAACGATTAACTGCTGGGTTGTGCCTGGCTTGAGGCGAACAGCCGCCGGGAGGATCTCGATCCGGTCGATGCGTGGTTCGTTTTGTTTGGGCGGCGGCGCACCGGCGGCGATCCATTCCGAGAGGATGCGATATTCCAGGGAATCGGTTTCGAAACGCTTGCCGCCCTTGTGCGGGACGGCGCCGGTCGGTTTCAGCAGCATCAAGCTTCGCCCCGGATCGCTGAAGATGATGCGCCGGCCAAAGGCGTGGCGAGTCAACGATAGATGATCGCCTTCGTCATCGTAACCGCGCAGCGAAAGCCGGAAGCCATTCTGGCCGGCGGCGGCGCCGTGGCACGCGCCGGAACTGCACCCGGTTTTGGCGAGAATCGGCTGGACGTTGTTGCGGAAGCTCCATTCGACTGGTTTCGCAATGTTCGCAACGTTGACCTGAGCTTCCGCCGAGCGATCACCGGAGCGAACCGTGATTTTCGCCTCGCCGTTGGCGACGGGAACAGCCGTCGAACCATCGATCCTCACGACGCGCGTGTCGCTTGAGACCCACGCCAGGTCGTTCGTCAGTTGCCCCACGAACGCCCCGTCCAGGACGCGTTCGACAATCAATTGGTGAAAGGACGTCGGGCCGTTTAGCGTAATCTCTTGTGGCAACAGGACCACGGACTCGCCAGCCAGCGCGTTGGATTGGCTTATCGCGTGGAACAGTAAACCTAGCGACCATAGAAGCCTGAAAGTAGGGCAGGCATCCTGCCTGCTTGCTCCCGCGTCTTCAAGCATCGAGGCAATGGGCAGGCTGGAAGCCTGCCCTACATTGGGAAATATTCTTTCAGACACGATTCAGAAAAGTTCGGTGATCGGCTGCGTGCCGAAATCCACGAGTGGAAACGGTCGGCCATTCGGTCCGGGCAAATGCGTCTCGAGATCCAGCCCAAGGCTGCGATAAACCGTGGCGACCACCTCGGCTGGCTTGACCGGGCGTTCGGCCGGGTAAGCCCCGATGTCGTCGCTCTTGCCCACGACGCGTCCGCCTTTGACGCCACCGCCCGCGAAATAAACTGTCCAGCACTGCGGCCAATGATCGCGTCCGCCGGCCGGATTGATCTTTGGCGTCCGTCCGAACTCAGCCAGATTGCAGACCAGGGTGTTTTCCAGCATGCCGCGGTCGTAAAGATCTTGGATTAACGCGCTGTAACCCTGGTCGTACATCGGCGCGACGATTTCCTTCATGCCGGCGATTGACGTGAATGGTTTGGACCCATGAATATCCCAGGTGATTTCGTCAAACACCGTGATGAACGTATTCACGGTGACGAAGCGCACCCCGGCTTCGATCAATCGCCGTGCCAACAGGCAACATTGTCCGAAGCGCGTCATGCCGTAGCGCTCGCGCACTTTCGGCGGTTCTTTACTGAGATCGAACGCGGCCCTGGCCTTGTCGCTGGTCATCAGCCGGTACGCCGCTTCGAAATTGCTGTCCATGAGTTTGGCGTTTTCGCTGGTCTCGAATCGCTTCACGGTATCTTCCACGATGCTCCGGAGTTCGCGCCGGCGCTGGAGGCGCGCTTCGCCGATTTCCGCCGGCGGCAAGAGGTCCGGCACTTTGAAATCAGACTGGGATGGGTCCGTGTTCAGCACAAACGGATCGTATCCTTTGCCCAGAAATCCGCCGTCTTGTCCGTGCGGCATGTTTCCACCGGTGGGTCCCATCGGTTCCGGAAGGATGACGTGCGCGGGCAATTCGCTGCGGCGTCCTCGCAGATACGTGAGCGCGCAGCCGGCGTGCGGCGTGTTGATGCCGCCGGTGAACAATCGGCCCGTCTGCATCATTTGATGCCCCGTGTCATGGACGGCGGCGGCGGTGTGATAGCAGCTTCGAACCAGCGAGAACTTGTCCGCCACCTTCGCGTGGAGCGGAAACATCTCGGAGATTTCAAACTCCGGGCTCTTGGTGCGGATGGGATTGAACGGGCCGCGGATTTCCCGGGGCGCGTCCGGCTTCAAATCGAAGGTGTCCAACTGGCTGGGCGCCCCCAAATTGAAGATCATGATGGCGGAACGCTCGTCATTTCCTTTGGCAACCGCGCCGGCGGCCTGCAGCGCGGCCAGGTCCGCCAGCGAGAGGCCAAGGGCGCCAAGCGTCCCGACTTGAAGGAAATCCCGGCGCGTAATTCCGTCACAGGTGGTAATCGATCCTCTTCCGGTTACTTTGAGCATAACAGGTCACATGTTTGCATGAGCGTTCTGGCGGCGTGCCATCCGAAATCGGGTTTCCAAAAGTTCTACCAAACAAATCGGGCCGAGAACCCGATGGGCGCGCGATGGACGACCTCCAAAAAATATTCCCGCAAGCCCGTTTCTGCAACGTTTTTTGCCGCAGCGTATCGAGCGCATCGTTGGAGCGCCATCGGTAGGGCGGAGCTGCCGCTCAGCCTCTGGCGTTTGGACATTTTTCACCCCAATCACGAATCGCAGCCGCAGGGAGAATCGTTGGCCGCACTCCGACAAGCTGAGCGTGGCGGATCGGTCGATACGCCGACGCAGTTCCCTCTCCCTGAGGGAGAGGGCCAGGGTGAGGGGGAACGCGGCGTCCAATAACCAAGCGCTGTAGCTTATCCCACGGACTGCACAGTAAGGTGGGGCGAGGACTCCCGCCGAGCCAATGCCATCGAAGAAAAGCGCGGCAGAATCTCGCTCCGCCGTCGCTTCCTGAGGGCTATGGCGACACCAAAAACTCGATTGAAAACTCCGGGGCGTGCCACTAAGTTGACCGCACAGTGATTGGCGACCGCCCATACATGCGCGAGCCGGCGTACCAAAGCCGGCGGCTCTCGGCGTCCGTGATGTTGATGATTGTCATCACGATCGCGTTTGCCTTCCAGCAAATCAATGCGGTTTACGTCCGGAAACCCTTCGAGGATTTCCTGGCGCTGAGTCGCGGAGGGATCAGCCGAGGGTTTTTCTGGCAGTTCATTACCTTTCAATTCCTTCACAGGGGCGGGTTGCACCTGATCTTCAACTTGATCGGCATCTGGTTTTTTGGACGCTTCGTGGAAGAACGGCTTGGCGCGCCTCGGATGTTGGGAGTCTATTTCACGAGCGGCGTGCTCGGCGGCCTGCTCCACATGGTAATGGCGTTCGTGGCGCCACAATTCTTCGGTTTGTGGCCCGTGTTCGGCGCTTCGGCGGGCGTCTGCGGCCTGCTGGCGGCCTTTGCCACGCTGGAACCAGAGGCGACCATCCTTCTCTTTTTCGTGATCCCGGTGCGAGCCCGGTATTTGCTCGTCGCGTCAGTCGGCATTGCGCTGTTCTTCACGGTGGTTCCATCCGATCCGGGTATTGCGCACGCGGCCCATTTGGGCGGGTTGCTCGGCGGCATCGCTTACATTCGGCGCGGACTGCATTGGGAGCATTTGCTTTCAGAGCGGCTGCAGGCGCGGCGGCTGCGTCCCCGGCGCGCCAATCGGGAATTGGTGAAAGCCCCGGCCAGCAAACGCGCATTCTGGCAGCGCTCCCCCCTCGCGGAGGATGAAGATCTTTCCGCCGCCGACTTCATCAGCAAGGAAGTCGATCCGATTCTGGACAAAATCTCCGCGCACGGCATTCAGAGCCTGACGGAGCGGGAACGCAAGATTCTCGAAGCGGCCCGAGCGAAGATGGCGAAGCGGTAGGGCAAAACGTAATGCGTCATCGCGGCATCTCGGCGAGTGGTCTGGCGCTATCCCTTCCCGCGCGATGATTCGAGGATGGCCAATTGTGTTTTACGTTTTACGCATTACGTTTCTCGTTTGACGAATTCCGCCTTCCAAATCCCCGATGGGTTCCTAGATTGATCCCATGATTCCGCGTTACTCGCGTCCGGAAATGCGGTCCATCTGGACGGATGAAAACAAGCTCCGCATCTGGCTGCAAATCGAGCTGCTAACCGGCGAAGCGCTCGTCGAGGAAGGCGTCGTCCCGAAACCGGATTTCGCCAAAATGAAAGCGGGCGCCGACGCTTGTTTCGGCGACTTAAAGGGATTGGTCGAACGTCAAAAGGAGCTGGAGAAGACGCTCAACCACGACGTCATCGGCTTCACCACGGCCCTGGCCGAGAAAATCAACGATCGCGCCAGCCGCTGGCTCCATTTCGGCCTCACCAGCAGCGACATCATCGACACGGCGTTGGCGGTGCAGATGGTCCAGAGCGCAGACATTTTGATTGCCGACGTGCAGGCGCTCCGAAAATCCATCGCCCGGCGCGCGCGGGAACACCTGCTCACGCCGTGCATTGGCCGCAGCCACGGCATTCATGCCGAGCCGACCACGTTCGGCTTGAAGCTGGCGCTCATGTTTGACGAATTTGGCCGCGCGGAGGAACGCCTGAAGCGCGCGCGCGAGGCGGCGGCGGTCGGGAAACTCAGCGGCGCGGTCGGCACGAACGCGCACCTCTCACCGGCGGTCGAAACTTATGTTTGCGAGAAACTGGGCCTTCGTTCGGCGCCGATTGCCACGCAAGTGATCCAGCGCGATATCCACGCCGAATTCATGAACGTCCTGGCGTTGGTCGGCGCCAGCATAGAACGTTGGGCCGTGGAATTCCGCCACCTGCAGCGCACCGAGGTTCTCGAAGCCGAAGAACCATTCGCCAAAGGCCAAAAAGGCAGCAGCGCCATGCCGCACAAGCGGAATCCCATTACCTGGGAACGCCTGACCGGGCTTGCGCGGGTGCTGCGCGCCAACGCCCTCGCCGCGCTGGAAAACGTCGCGCTCTGGCACGAACGCGACATCAGCCATAGCTCGGTCGAGCGCATCATCTTTCCGGATTCCTGCACGCTGCTGGATTACATGTTCGGTTTGCTGATTCGGCTCATGGACGGCCTGAACGTTTACCCGGAGAACATGAAAAAGAACCTGAGCGTGAGCCTGGGCATGTGGAACAGCCAGACGGTCCTGCTTGCCCTCATTCGCAAAGGGCTGACGCGCGAGGAAGCCTACGAACTGGTTCAACGCGCCGCGATGAAGACGTGGGAAGTGAAACACGCCGGCCGCGACGACGCGGATTTTGTCGAGCAGTTGAAAGCCGATCCCGAGGTGGCGAAACATTTCAAGCCCGGCGAACTCGAAAAGCTTTGCTCGCTTGACTTCCATTTCAAGGAAGTGCGAAGCCGGTTCGCGAAACTCGGCCTGGCCTGAGCCGAAGAACATGGAACTCAAGGAACAGTCTCCTGGGCGCACATTGGCCCGCCTCCTGGGCGATACGGCCCACGTCTCCGGGTTGGCGATCCGGCTGGCGCGGCAGAGCGGAGCGGGCGACCGACTCGCTGACTGGCTTTTCAAAATTGCGGTGCAACGCGGAGCGAGCCACTACGAGCGAGAATTCGACTCCTCACTCCCGCCAGACAACCCGGCCATTTCCGATGAAGAAATCGGTATCGCCCTTTGCCTGGAAGAACATCAGTACCGCCTCGACTACCTCCGCGTCGCTGGCCAGTTCTTGAGTTCTCCTCGCGTGAACGCGGTTCGTTTGTGTCGCTTGGCGATTCAGGAACGTTGCGAACCGGTTCTTCTTCACATCGCGCGCATCGCAGAGAAATACGCACCGGAGCAGCAGCCGTGGGCGTATCTGAGAAACCAACTCCCTCCTCGTCGAGTGCCGCGCACGGACGCCTTGCCGCACTGGACGCGTCTGGTCAGTTACAGCGGTATCACGCGGGAAGGACCGCCCCGAACGGACTGGTTGTCCCGCCATGAATAATCCGTTGCGCATCCTCCAAACGCTGGACCGCCATCTCACGCAACCGACGGAAATCACAGTTTTTGGACGAGCCGCCCTGGCCCTTGGGTTCAACGATCCTCCGCCCACTTTCGCGGTGACCCACGATGTGGACGCGATCCTTTCCATGGAGTGGCTGGCTGCGCGCGACGACAACGTCGATTTTTGGCAGGCTCAACAACGAACGAACGCCGAGCTCGAGCCGGAGGGCCTTTACATCACTCACTTGTTTCGTGAATCGGAAATCATCCTGACTCCTGAATGGCTCGACAAGCGCGCACGACTGTCTCTTGGTCTGGGGCGGCTCTCTGTTTTTCGGCCCTCAGCCCTGGACTTGGTGTTGACCAAGATGATGCGCGGCGATGAGGATGATCTGGCGGACATTTGTTTTCTGCTTTCACAAGAGCGTCTGACGAGTGAACAACTTCAGACCGCCTTTTCCCGTGCCCGGGTGCCCGATGTACCGGAGATTCGGCAACTGTTCCAAAGCGCCCAGCCCAAAGTGATCGAGATCGCTCGCCGCCTCCGATCCCAGGCCTGAAGCTCCCTGATCGTGCGGGCAGGGAATGCCCGGGAGTGTTCAGCGGAAAAATGCCGGTTCAACCCGAGAATGAAGTTGGCGCGAACAATGGGAGGCAAGCGAGCGTTGAGCAGACATTCTTGTCTGCGGGTGGCGGAACTTTCCAGTTCCGCTTCGGGCGACTGGAAAGTCGCCTGAACCCGCAGGCTGGAAAGCCTGCGCTACATCGTACTCCCCGTCGCACCTCGGCTTCTCGACTTAGAGCGTGTCCGAAAATTCCGCGGGGTCCTGTTTTCGCGCCAAAGGCCGGATGGCGAGGCGCAACGAAGGAGAATATCCTCCCTGGATCTTCGACTGAGGAGCAACGAAGCCAGGCGGCCTTTGGCGCGAAAACCCTCCGGGCGGCGGGTCTTTTGGCCGCGGCCTGCGTTGGCTCGGTCCTTACAGCCCGCGTTGGGGATGCTCGGACCTCGCCGCCTTGGCCACAGCCAAAATCCCTCGCCGCAGGACCCCGCGCAATTTTCGGACACGCTCTTAAACAAATCGGAGTCGAGATGCCGCAAGCGAAACCCGATCAGAACGGCCCTTTCGGAAGTCGCCAGTCGCGGTTGAACGGCGGCTTCTCGCGCGGCGGCATGGGATCGTCGGGCCATCGCCGGGCGTGCTCGGCGCGTTCTTGGTCCGTGGCGTGGAAGCGCAACCAGAGCTGGGAGTGTTCGTCGCTGCCGCTGCCGATGCAGTCGTGGAACCAGCCGCCGGTGCGGGACCGGCCCGGCAGCAGCGCTTCGTCACGCAAACCGCGCGTCCAGAGCGCGGCATAGAGTTCGCGGTCGCTGATGTGATTGGAGTTTTGGACATAGAAACTCTGGCAGGCGAGATTGTGCAGAAGTTCCCAGAGCTTCGCGGGGATGGTTTCGTCGGTTAATTCGTCCGGCGGCAGGAAAGAAACGCCGGCGCGTTGAAGGCGGTCGATGGGCCGCTCCCAAGCACCGGGCGTTTGGCTGGCTTCGCGGGCGAGTTCTTGCTGGCGTTCTTTTTCCGCGCGGATTTCCGCATCCGCTCTTTCCAAACCGAGCGGGTCGGATTCATCGTCGGGCTCATCGTCGAACGGGAATGAGTCATCGTCCTCCGCAGCTTCCGGAATGCCGGGCGGGCCTGGCAACCAGCGATCGCGGTCGCACGCAGGGTCTTCGTGCGCCGGCACGGATTTCAGGTTGTGGTCGGCGGCAAATTCTTTGCGTTCACTTTCCGTTGCGAAAAAACGCAGCCAGATGACGGGATCCAGACCGTTGTCGAAATCGGACGCGTCCACATCGTGGTTCCACTCCAATTCTGGCGGGATATCGGCCATCTCCTCATCCAGCCATTCATCCGCCAGCCAGGCATAGAGTCTGCAGTCGGTCAAATGATCGGTGTGATGCAGATAAATCCGCCGGCCAGCCAGGGCATAGATCAGTTCCCAGAGCCGGCCGCGAAGCTGGAAATCATCGAGCGCCGCCGATGCCAGCGGCTCGTAATCGAGGCGGCGGAACACTTCGCGCGCCGGACGCCACGGCGCGGTTTCGAGCGGGTCGAGTGGATCAATCTCCGGATCCGGCATGAGCGCGAGTATGGGCGATCAAGGGGAATCTGTGAAGTCTTTCCCGGCATTTCTGCCCAACGAAGCGAATGGCCGAAAGAAACGAAAAGAGGCAAAAAGGGTCGTGAGAGGTTCATGGACCGAGCGCACGGTTCCCAGACCAAGGGAGCTTCCCATGCACCGGACGGTAGGCCGAGCCTGTCCCCAGCGAGCCGACTCGGACGTATTCCACGCACGTCGCGCGGCTCGCCGGGGACGGACTCGCCCTACCACGTTCATGGGCGAGAGCATGGTGATTCAGACTCAGTTCAGGGGCTTTGCCCTTCCTTCGCACGTTTGAGTCCTTTGCCGATTCCGTGGTACGCCACGAGGAAGTACACCAGCACGCCAGCCACAGCCGCGGCGAGCCCGCCCCAAAAGAGGGACCATTGTGTGCCGACAGGACCCGCGTTAGCGGCGAACCACCAACCCGTGCCAAGATAACCGATCAAATTTCCCGCGCCACTCACCATCAGGGTCAAAAGCGCTTGAGCCCGGGCCCGCCAGGCCGGGTCCATGCGTTCGTCCACATAGATCTGCGCGGTGATGAATACCAAGGCGAAGGAGAATCCGTGCAGCGTGACGCCGGTCAGAATCCAGAGCTTCGCGTTGAGCGCGCACAGCGCGAAGCGCACGACGCCGAACACGAGACCCGCGACGAAGATCCATTTGAGCCGCCACGTCGTGAGCAGCCGCGCCAGCGCGAACATGGCGATGATTTCCGTGATTTGTCCGAGGGTCATCCAGGCGCTGGTATGATCGAGTCCGAGCGACCGCAGATACGGCGGGGTGTAGGGATAAAACGCCGCCAGAGGAATGTTCAAAAGCGCGGCGGTGATGAATACGACGCGATGATCGTGATTCTTCAGGAGCGTCAACGCGTCGAGCCCCAGGCGCTGGCTTAGCCGGAGCCGGGCATCTGATTTCGGAGGCTCCACGCTCGGCAACAGGAAGGTAAACGCGGCGACGACGAGCCAGGTCACAGCTCCGCTGTACCCGGCGAGCGGCGAAGAGTCCGCATTAAGCGCGCTGACGAGCCAGCATCCTGCCATCCATCCCAAGGTCGCCATGGCTCGAATCGGACCGAACTCGCGTTTGGCATCTTGCAGCCGGGCGAAAACGATCGTGGACGAAATGCCCCACGTTGGCGCCGAACAGAGCGCGTGGAACTGGATCAACGCCAGCACCAGCGGCGGAGGCCAGTGGAATTTGATCGCGGTGGCCGCCAGCGCCAGGGCAATCGCCGTGGCTACGGCCAGACCGCGCAACACCAAAGCAGGCGGCGCATGACGGTCCGCCATCGCGCCAAAGATGAGTGGCGAAACAAACGCCGCGACGCCGGACGTGGCAAACGCGTAGGGTTTGATCGCGTTCAGACCATGTGCGTCGAGCACGGTGCTCAACGGCACAAACCACATGCCCAACGCTGCGGCATGGATGAAGAACAAGGCTACCAGTTCGGTGTATTCCGCCCATCGCGATAACGGTCGCACGCGCACAGCACACACGGGCGGCAGGAAAATACAAGCTCGACCTGGACGCTGCGGGCATGGATCGCCGGTGGTGTTCGGCAGAGATTAGCTTTCCGCATGGCATTCCGTTTCTTCTCCCTCTGCTCCTCAAAAGGGAGGAGAGGAAAAACGGTTGAGTGTCATTGATGCCGAACCCAGTTGTGGGATCGCGTGCAATCCTCCGGAGCAACGATTCAGCGCAGATTTTTTTGAAGCTGGATTCCTCCACGAGCTTCCACCACCTTGATGACATGTCCACACCTTTGCTCGCGATCTATTGCGTCCTCTCGCTGCTGACCGCCGCCACGATGGCGGCCGATTCCCCTAAACACAAAGCCCGCACCATGGCCGAAATCGTGGCCGCCTCCTCACCTGCCGATTGGCGAGCGCTCGATCCAGAAAATACACTTTACCTTGAATTGGGCAGCGGCCGCGTCGTCATCGAACTGGCGCCGGCGTTCGCTCCCCGCCATGTCGCCAATGTAAAGGCGCTGGCGCGGGAACATTATTACGACGGACTCGCCATTGTCCGCGTGCAGGACAACTACGTGGTGCAATGGGCTGATCCCAACGCGGAGAAACCGGAACTGGCCCGCAAAATTCAGAGCGCCCAGAAAACCCTGCCCGCCGAGTTCGACCGCGCGCTCGATCGGAAAATTCCATTTACGCGTCTTCCCGACGGCGATGTGTATGCGCGCGAGGTTGGTCTTTCGGGCGGCTTTCCTGTCGCGCGAGACAAGCGCGCCGGCAAGATGTGGTTGGCACATTGCTATGGGATGGTGGGCGCCGGACGCGACGCGCCTGCGGACAGCGGCGGCGGCACGGAGCTCTATGCGGTCATCGGCCACGCGCCGCGCCATCTGGATCGCAACGTCACACTGATCGGACGCGTGGTGCAGGGGATGGAGTGGCTCTCGGGGTTGCCGCGCGGGCCGGGTCCAATGGGCTTTTACGACAAACCGGAACAACGCGTGCCGATCAAATCCATCCGCGTCGCCGCGGACGTGCCGCCGGCTGAACGCGCCGAATTGGAAGTGATGCGGACGGACACGCCCACTTTCCGCGAGTTGGTTGAATCACGCCGTAATCGCCGCGAGGAATGGTTTCACGCCCAGGCGGGCCGCATCGAGCTGTCCAACGTGCCGATTCCAGTGCGACAGCAGGGCCAGAGAGAGCGTTGAAGCGTGACGGCGTTACTGCGCGTATTCAAAACTCATGGACGGTTCCGAGTCCTTCGGGTAATCGTCGGCAGATTCCCGATCATGAACTTCTCGCTTTAAGCTCTATGAAACAGATCCTTCTCCTGTCTGTGCTGACCGCCAGTTCGCTGGCAGCCGCGGATAACCCGGTGGTCTCCGGCGAACTCAAACAATGGCACAAAGTCACGCTCACCTTCGACGGACCGGCGGCGCAGGAAACGGACCGCGATCCCAATCCGTTCACGGACTATCGGCTCACGGTCACGTTTCGCCACACGTCGAGTTCGCCCGAATATCGGGTGCCAGGCTATTTTGCGGCGGATGGCAACGCGGCGAGCACTTCCGCCAAGTCCGGCGCCAAATGGCGCGTCCATTTGTCGCCCGACAAACCCGGCAAATGGGCCTGGACCGCTTCTTTTGTGAAAGGCAAACACGTCGCCCTGAATCCAGAGACCATCGGCGCGGGAGTTTCCCCGATCGATGGACGCACGGGCTCGTTTGAGATCGGCGCGACCGACAAAACCGGCCGCAATTTGCGCGCAAAAGAACCCACTCAAGATTGGCTGGCGGTGATCCGGCGAAGGTAAGGATGCGTCCACCGCATGGTAAGGACGGGTTCCACCCCGTCCCTGACTTCCTCAAGGCGCCCGGTGAACCGAAACCGGGCGACGAGAAATCCCGAAACGTCGCGCGTGTGCCACCGTCTCCTTTCCTCCAGTCCTCCGCCGCAAGGTTTGATTGGGGACGCAGTAGAATGCGTCCCTACCGCGCTGTGCAAGTGCCTAACGGCGCGCACTCGTCCGCTCCTTCAACCACTCAAAATCGGTCGCCGGCGATGCGTCGAAAATCCCGCCGACACCTCCCTGGCGCGCGGGCCGGATCGTACCCGTAGGACCTCCGACGCTCCACCGGCGCGCCTCGGTGTGGCCATCGGTGTAGGACAAGCTCGACGCGCCATTATGGTAGGAGGCAGGAAGGTTTCCCCATTTGTATTCGTCCAGAGTATTGACGAAGAAACCGTCGTTTATGGTGTCCGGGTGCTCGTCGATGAACAGGAACGTGAGCGCGGGGCTGAGCAAATCCGAGGGTTTCAGGAACTGGCGATAGGTCGGGTTGAAGCGGTTCGTCAGCGTGCCGGTTTGCCCGACCATGGCGTTCATGGACATGCTCCGGATGCGCGGCCCGCATTCGGCGGCGGATTTATCGGAAGGGCATTTGAACACGGCGGCGGAGCGGCTCAGGTAGGGAGACAATTTCGCTTCGGTCAGGAAAAGCACATTTGTGTTGTCCGGGCTGGCTGTCCAATCCTGCACGTTGTTGGCCCAGCTTTGGCGCGTGGCGCGCGTCTCGTCGCGGCCGTGATTGTTGACGAAAAAGTCGTCGTGGTCGTCGGTGTACATCGACCAGGCCAGAGTGAGCTGTTTGGCGTTACTCAGGCAAAGAATCCCCTGAGCCTTGGCTTTGGATCGGCTCAAGGCCGGCAGCAGCATGGCCGCCAATATGGCAATGATCGCAATGACCACGAGCAACTCGATCAAGGTGAAGCCCGAACGGCGACTGCAATCCGAACAATTCATTCGCATGGGGGCGGAGCCTACAAAGTCAGAAGCGAGTTGGCCAACAAATCAATTCTTGCGTTTCAGCGCGAGGGGGAGTGCACGCGCCCTGGGGCGGTCGTCGGCACACTGTAAGCGTTTACCGCAGCGCAGATTTTCAATCTGCCGGATCGCGGAATTGCATTCTTCAAGCGCTCCGACCAGATCGAGTGCCCTGGAACTTGTCGGAGCGCTGCCGATTGCAAATCGGCGATACAGCAGAGTACAACTCTGCGCTACGGGAAAAGGCCGCTGATCACATACGGCCCTCCCGCCGACCACAGGCATTTGCGTGGAGCAAACACCTTTGGAGACCGGTGTTCTACACGATTTCGACCGGCGAGGGCGCCGGTCGAAACACGCGAGGCGCGTGTGGTCCCCATGACCGGCTTTACTCGGCTTCACAAAAGAGCGAGACTTCCGGCGTGACCAGTTCGTCCCACCGGAAGTTCGACGTGGCTATCGTCGGGGCCGGGCCGGCAGGTTCGGCGGCAGCGTTGGCCCTCGCGCGAGCGGGCGCCAAAGTGCTTTTGATCGAGAAAACGTATCTGCCGCGCTACAAAACTTGCGGCGGCGGGTTGGTGAATCGCGCGTGTCAGCTTCTTGCGCATCATGCTGAGATTCCTGTGGAGCGCGCGTGTTGCGTCGCGGAATTGAACTTCGTGCGGCAGGGTCTTCACTTCGTGGCGCGCCGCCAGTCTTCGATCATTTGCATGACCATGCGCTCGGCGCTCGACCACCAGCTTGCCCTCGCGGCACAGCGCGCCGGCGTTGAACTGAAACAGGGTTGCGCGCTGAAATCGATTTGCTCGCTCGACCGTGGGGTGGAGATTGATACGACCCACGGCCAGTTTTGGGCGGAGTTTATCGTGGCGGCCGATGGCGCGAACAGTGCCGTGGCGAAGCAAACCGGATGGGATGCCCTGCCGAATCTGATCCCCGCGTTGGAGTGCGAAGTGTTCGTCAAGGCGCACGACTTCGAGCGGTTGAATCGCGCCGCGCGATTCGATTTCGAGGTGATCCCAAGCGGCTACGCCTGGGTGTTCCCCAAACAGCATCATCTCTCCATCGGCGTGCTGAGCATGAAACGCGGGCGAGTCGATCTGCATGGAGCATTCGAGCGCTACCTTGCCATCCTCGGCTTACATGCACCGGAAAAGATCGAGCGTCACGGGTATGTGATTCCGGTCACCCCGCGACGAGGTCCCTTCGCGCGCGGACGCGTGCTTTTGACGGGGGATGCCGCGGGACTGGTGGACCCCGTCACGGCGGAAGGTCTCACGTACGCCATCCGCAGCGGTCAACTCGCGGCACAGTCGCTGGCCGAAGCCGCCTTCGATCCGGGCGAAGTGGCGTCGCGATACCGTGCGCTTGTTGCGCAGGAGATTCTTCCCGATCTCAAAGCGGGCCGAATCCTGGCCTGGATGTTGTACCGGCAGCCGCGATTGACAGCCTGGTTGTTTCGCAAGCACGGCGTTGCCCTCAGTGACTTAATGACGGACATTGTCGCTGGCCAAACGACCTATCGTGCCTTGTTGGGCGAGATCGGAAATTACTTGAAGCTTTTGAAGCCGGCCCCACGCTGGAGCCCTGCGAATACTTGAAGCGCTGCTGCAACCAACCGCGAATGAATTTCGCCGAATCCAACCCGGTTCAGAACCGACGCCTGCACATGACGCGCCGCCATTTCTTCGGGCGTGCCGGCGCCGGGGTCGGCGTGGCGGCGCTGGCTTCCCTGCTGAATGAGAAACTATTCGCAGCGCCTGATCCTGCCACGGCTTCGACTGGAGGGTCGCCAGGTTCCCCGCATTACAAACCGACCGCGAAACGCGTCATCTATTTGTTCCAGTCCGGCGCGCCGTCGCAAATGGATTTGTTCGATTACAAACCGAAGCTCGCCGGCTGGCGCGGCACGGAACTACCCGACTCGATTCGTCGCGGCCAGCGGCTCACGGGCATGACCGCCACTCAAAGCAGCTTTCCGGTTGCGCCGTCGCTTTTCCGATTCGCGCGGCACGGGAAAAGCGGCGCATGGATCAGCGAATTGATGCCGCACACGGCGCAAGTTGCCGATGAGCTGTGTTTCGTCAAATCGATGCACACGGAGGCAATCAATCACGATCCGGCCATCACTTTTTTCCAGACGGGCGCCCAACTCGCAGGCCGGCCGAGCATCGGCGCGTGGCTTTCCTATGGAATGGGGAGCGAGAATCAGGATTTGCCCGCCTTCATTGCGATGGTGTCGCAAGGCACGGGCAACCCGAACGACCAACCGCTCTACGACCGCCTCTGGGGCAGCGGCTTTCTGCCAAGCAAACATCAGGGTGTGAAGTTCCGCTCCACCGGCGATCCGGTTCTTTTTCTATCGAACCCGCCCGGATTCGATTCGGGCCGGCGCCGCCGCTTCCTCGACGACCTGGCGCGGCTGAACCAGATGAATTTTCAGGAGTTCGGCGATCCGGAAATCACGACGCGCATCGCGCAGTATGAGATGGCCTACCGCATGCAATCGTCGGTGCCGGAGTTGACCGATCTTTCCAAAGAGCCGGCGCACATCCTGGAGATGTACGGCCCGGACGCGCGAAAGCCGGGGACTTTTGCTTACAATTGCCTCCTCGCGCGCCGCCTGGCCGAACGCGGCGTGCGGTTCATCCAGTTGTTCCATCGCGGCTGGGATCAGCACGTGAAACTGCCCAGTCAGATCAAGGGCCAGTGCAAGGACACGGACCAGGCTTCCGCGGCGTTGATCCGAGATTTGAAGCAACGAGGCCTGCTTGAAGACACCCTTGTGATTTGGGGCGGCGAGTTTGGGCGCACGGTCTATTGCCAGGGGCGGTTGACGGCGGACGATTACGGCCGCGACCATCATCCGCGCTGCTTCACGACGTGGCTGGCGGGCGGCGGGATCAAGCCAGGAATCTCCTACGGCGAAACGGATGATTACAGCTACAATATCGTGAACGACCCCGTTCACGTCCACGACCTGCAAGCGACGATCCTGCACTGCCTCGGCATGGACCACGAAAGGCTGACCTTCCGATTCCAGGGACGGGATTTTCGATTGACCGACGTCGCCGGCCGCGTGGTGCGCGAGATTCTCGCTTAGAGCGTGTTTTGAAAATGGGTGGAACGGGCTACCAGCCCGTTTTCGGCGGCAACCTGCCGCCGAAGATGGCGGCAGGCTGGTAGCCTGCCGCAACAGGCCAGTGGCCTGTTCCACCCAGGAGGCATTTTTAAGGCACGCTTTGAGCGCAGATTCGCATTTAGTCTAGGCTAGCCTATCCGCTGGCTGGGCTGGTCTGCTTGATCGTCATGGCCCTGGCCCAAGGGGTCGTTCGCGGGCCGACGGATTTGGCCAGGTATGCCGAAACTCTGACCCCCGCTCAGCTGCGCGCTTTGAAGTTCCGCGACGATCCGCACAGCCGAGAGATGCGGTATCGGAA
>VHCZ01000119.1 GCA_016871535.1 Verrucomicrobiota bacterium | reverse complement strand
CACTCGTGTCCAGTTAACAACTGTTCGAAATGCATGAAACCCCCGGTTCTGAAGGTCATTCGTCATGTTCAATCTGTTGTCGATATGGAGTTCAGAGTCGCGTTTTTAGCAAATCTACTTTTTACGATTAGGTACAGATTGAGAATTTCCGAGCATTTTGAGGCATCCCCTCCGCTGAGTGGATGCCGTAATCATGAAAGTTGCAATTCATCAGCGAGGGAATTTAAGCGAAATTTGCTCGGAAATATGGCGTTTGTTCAGCAGAGCGAACCAGCAAGCGATACAGAGATTTGGAAGACATTGATCATCAATAATTATAAGCTGGACACCAGTGCGGTGGAACGCGTCCCTACCTGGTTCAAGAGCTGCGGTTGGCTTTGCCTTCTTTGCGCAGGTGTGGCAAGAATCTGGCCACCGGATGAAACGACATTGTTCACTTTTCGTTGGAGCCGTCTGTGCGGCCTGGAGCGCGCTAAACTCGCCGGCCTCGGCTCAAAACACCAACTCCGCCAGCGAAGCCCGCTTCCTCGCCAACACCCGGCAACTCACTTATGACGGTCGCCGCAGCGGGGAAGGTTACTTCTCTTCGGATGGCAAGCAGATCGTTTTCCAGAGCGAACGCGAGCCAGGCAATCCCTTTTACCAGATTTACATCCTGGACCTTGAATCCGGCGACACCCACCGGGTTTCTCCTGGAATCGGCAAAACGACTTGCGCCTTCTTTCGGCCTCGAACCGACGAAGTGCTCTTCGCCTCAACCCATCACGACCCCGAAGCCAGGGCCAAACAACAGGCCGAACTCGACTTCCGCGCCACCGGCAAGGAACGCCGCTACTCCTGGGATTACGACGAGCAGATGGAAATTTACTCGGCCAAACGCGACGGCACGCAACTGCGCCGGCTCACGAACACCTACGGCTACGACGCCGAGGCTTCGTATTCGCCGGACGGGACAAAAATCGTTTTCACCTCCATCCGCGACGCCTATCCGCCGGACAAACTTTCTGCGGAAGACCAGAAACGGCTGAAACTCGATCCGTCCTACTTCGCGGAAATCTACCTCATGAACGCGGATGGCTCCGATGCGCGGCGGCTCACGTCCACGCGGGGCTACGACGGCGGACCTTTTTTTTCGCCCGACGGCCAGCGCATCCTCTGGCGGCGGTTCAATGCCGAAGGCACCATTGCGGACATTTACACGATGAAGCCGGACGGTTCGGAGGTCCGGCGATTGACGGACTTCGGTTGCATGGCCTGGGCGCCGTTTTTTCATCCTTCCGGCCAATACGTCATCTTTACCGCCAACAAACTCGGCTTCTCCAATTTTGAATTGTTCGTCGTCGATGCCGCCGGAGAACGCGAACCGGTGCGAGTGACCTTCACCGACGGTTTCGACGGCCTGCCTGTTTTCTCACCGGGCGGACACCGCCTTTGCTGGACGTCAAACCGGACGAGCGATGCGAAAGCCCAATTGTTTCTCGCGGGTTGGAAACATCCCGAAGCGGTCGTGGCCCTGGACGCTTCGCCGCGCCGAGTGCCGCCCGCCTCTGCGGCTGCCCAAGCCGGCCCGACTTTTCCCGCAGCGATCTCCGCCGATGATCTCCGCGCTCACGTTGGATTTCTCGCGTCGGATGCCTTGGAAGGCCGTATGACCGGCAGCGAGGGAAACGCGAAAGCTGCCGATTACCTCGCGGGCCAATTCCGGGCGCTTGGGCTTGCGCCGCTCGGCGAAAACGGATCGTTCTTCCAGGAATTCGAGTTCAACGCCGGAGTCAAAGTTCTTCCGAATCAGAATCACGTCTCGATTCAACGTCCGCGCGACAACGTGACGGACACGATGGTTTTTGAGGGCGACAATGACCTTCGCCCGCTGTCGTTCACGGACAACGGCGAGGTCGAAGGCGAAGTCGTGTTTGCCGGTTACGGGCTGTCGATGCCGGGGAAGCCGGGCGAAGGCTACGATTCCTACGCCGGGCTGAACGTCTCCAACCGCATCGTCCTGGCGCTGCGCTACGCTCCTGAAAACGTCGAGGCGAAACGCCGGCAAGAATTGAACCGCTATGCCGCGCTTCACTACAAGGCCACCATCGCCCGTAACCACGGCGCAAAGGCGATCCTCATTGTCGCCGGTCCGAACTCGCCGAATCCAGGCGCGCTCGCGCCGCTTTCTTCGGACGCCAGTTTGACCGGCTCAGGAATTATTGCGGCGTCACTGAGCGCGAATGCCGCTGAAGCCATCTTGTCGGCGGCAGGCAAAAACTTGCAGGCCTTGCAGACCGGGCTGGACACGGAAAACCCGCACGCGGAAGGCGGATTCCTCATTCCCGGCGTGAAGGTGAGAATCAAGGCGGCCGTGGAGCGAATCAGGAGGACCGACCGCAACGTGATCGCGCTTCTGCCTTCGAACGCAGGCGTGAAGCCCGACAGTTACCTCCTGTTCGGCGCCCACTACGATCACCTGGGGCGCGGCGGGAACAACACTCTGGCGCGAAAGGAAGAAGAAGGCCAAATCCACAACGGCGCGGACGACAACGCGTCCGGCGTGGCCGCACTGCTGGAATTGGCAGCGGCGCTGGCCGAGGAGAAAAAGCAGAAGCCGGGTGAATTTCCGCACGGCCTGATCTTCGCGTTTTGGTCCGGAGAAGAACTGGGCCTGCGCGGCTCGTCGCATTTCGCCGAACACGCCCCCGTGGCGCTGACGAATGTGCTGGCTTATCTGAACTTCGACATGGTCGGCCGCCTGCGCGACAACAAATTGATCCTCCAGGGCGTCGGCTCGTCCTCGGCCTGGCGACGCTTGATTGAGAAACGCAACGTCGCGGCCGGATTCAACCTGACTCTTCAGGATGATCCTTATCTGCCCACGGACGCGACCGCGCTTTATCCGAAAGGCGTGCCGGTGTTGAATTTCTTCACCGGCAGCCACGAGGATTACCACCGCCCGACCGACGACGCAGCGACCTTGAATTATGACGGCCTCGAGCGGATCGCAAAATTCGCGCGTGGGATTGTTCAAGACCTGCTCAAAGCACCAGACCGTCCTGACTATGCAAAGGTGCAACGCAGCGACCGCCCCGGCGGCGGACGAGACGGCCTCCGAGCTTATTTGGGGACGATCCCGGATTACGCCACGGAAGTGAAGGGCGTAAAGCTGTCCGGCGTGCGCGGCGGCAGCCCGGCGGACAAAGCCGGACTCAAAGGCGGCGACATGATCGTCGAGTTCGGCGGGCAAAAGGTCGTGAACATTTACGATTATACTTACGCCCTGGAGGCCGTGAAAATCGGCCAGCCTGTGACCATCGCCGTGCTGCGCGAGGGAAAGAAGGTCGAGTTGAAAGTGACGCCGGAAGCCAGAAAATAGGCGTTAGACACGAATTTCACGAATTGCCACGAATTGGAGGGAATGCGGTGAATCGATCCCTTCGCGATGGACATGAAGCAGAACTTCTCGCGTTACCCACAGAACTGGGGACTCAAAGGACCGGACAAGAACATTGATCATCGTCGCGTCCCCAACCTGCAGACCTACTTCAAACGCCGCGGGTGGGAAATCCCCATCTCGACGGAGTCCCGCGGCTATCGCCCCGGCGATCTGGTGACGTGCACTGTGCCTCCCAATCTTCCGCACATCATGATCGTAAGTGATCGGACCAACGCGGCTGGACGGCCTTTCGTGATTCAGAACATTGGCGCGGGAACGCAGGAGGAAGACCGGTTGTTTGAATTCAAGATCACAGGCCATTTCCGGATCAAAAAAGGCGAAGCGGCCGCTTCAGGCAAATGACGGTAACCCTCGTTAACGACGGTGGAGCGACGCTCCTGCGGAGCTTTTCTTCGATGGCATTGGCTCGGGAAGAGCCTCGCCCCACCTTGGGGATACCAAATGACGGATTCCGGAGCTTGAATAACCGGACGCTTCCTCATAATCTCAGTCCAATCGATCCAACTTAGTACTATGACCAGGCTACATTTCTCTGCTTGCATTTCAACGCTCCTGCTTTGTTCTGCGATTTCCTGGGCGGCGGACCCCGCAGCTCCGGAACCGCCCATCTTCAAAGACAAAAACCTCGAAGCCGCCGTCCGCAAATTCGTCTTCGAGAAACGCGACAACGACAAGCCGCTTGTCGAAGCGGACCTCGTTAACCTCTCCACGATCCAGGCCAACGCGAAAGGCATCAAAGACCTGAGCGGACTCGAAAAGTGCGTGAACCTCGCCTCGCTCGATCTGGCGGAGAATCTGGTCACGGATCTCACGCCCCTGAAGGGCATGTCGAAACTGCAATATCTAAACCTGGCGGACAACCGGATCAGCGACATCCGTCCGCTGGCCGAGGTCAAGGCGCTCCAATACATCGAGCTGTCCCATAACCAGGTCAGGAACATCCGGCCTTTGAGTTCGCTCACGAATCTGGCGTCCTTGTATCTTGGACATAATCAGATCCTGGACATCTATCCCCTGGTCAACCTGCGGAAGCTGTCTTCGCTTTACCTGGACAACAACCGGATCGAAACGGTTGACGAGATTGGGAATCTGAAAGGCTTGATGACACTTTCTTTGAACAACAACGTCATTTCGGACCTGGCCCCGTTGGAGGGCCTGACCGGGCTCTATTATCTCTTTCTGGAGGGAAACGAAATCCGTGATCTCACCCCGTTGGTCAAAATCGTGAAGAAAGATGTCGAGGGCGAAAAGCGGTTCGCGCCGTTCCTCAAGGTCTATCTGCAACGGAATCCGCTCAGCACGGAGGCGAAGAAAACGCAACTCGCCGCTCTGCAGGAGCGCGGAGTGAGAGTGAACTGATCCAAGAGTTCAAAAACTCCACAGGAGGAAACAGAGTGAACGGAGAGTAAAACGCTCGACTGAAAGCTCTCAGTTTCCTTGCACCAAGCTCGGCGCTGGCGGGATCAACAGTACACGAGGACGTAGGGATTGAGCGGAGTGGCGTTATTGATATTTTGGATTTTGTTGATCCAGGCGGCAGTGAGTTCCTTCCCTTTGGCGATGACGAGCACGCCGCTGGTATTGTAGATATCTCCCGCCAGCACCATTCCGGCCTGCAACTCCGCCAGCAGAATTTCCCGCTGGCCTCGGGGCAGTTCCGTCGCCGGCACCGCTTTGGCAATAGCTTCAACGGCGTGGGGGTCGAACATCTTGTCCGCCTGCGTCTGGATGTCGTTCAACACCTGTGCCGCGGCCTGGTGCCGGCTGCAGAAATAAACCGCAACCGCGAGCAGGCGCGATAGCCAGGAAATGGTCTCGCCCTTCAGCCGGTCCGGATAGCCCGTGCCATCCCAGTTTTCATGGTGCGAGCGGATCACTTCGCCGGCCTCCCGGAAAATGGAATAACTCTGCAACATTTCCTCGGATTGCTTTGGATGCTTCCGAATGATGCCCATTTCCTCGTCCGTGCATCAGTCCGGCGAACGAAGCCAGCGGCGCACGATGGGGCGGTCCACTCCCACCAGGGCGATATCGTGAAGGGCCGCAGCCCAGATCAAACTTTGCGCCTGGCTCGCCGGCAGACTCAGTTGTTCGCCGACCGTTTTGCACAAGGCCATCGCGCGCGTCGCGGTGTTGCCCAGGTTGGGATGAAATTCGCTGAGAATCTTGAGGAAGGCCTCCACCGAGCAATCCGCCTGGTCCGCGCTCGCAAGGCCGGCCGGAGCGGCACCCGCCTCAGTCCTGGCGGCGGCAGCTTCGGTTGCCGAGGCCGCCTCCGCTTCTTCGGGTGCGCCCACTTCAAGCCGGGAAGCGGAGATTTTGCGGGCGACCGAATTGCGAAGCACGACCAGCAGTTCTTCCAGAAGCCAGGGCTTGGTCAGGTAGCGGTGGATCACGCCAGACTGGACCGCATCGAGCAACTCCTTGACCTCGAGTTGTCCGCTGAGCATCAGGCGGATCACATCCGGGTGGGACTCGCGGACTTTGCCCAACAGTTCAAGGCCGGTCATGCCGGGCATTTCGTGGTCGGCCAGAATGATGGAAAAGCTTTCGCGCTTGAGCGCATCCAACGCCTTGGCGGCGCTGTCCACGAACGTGGCATTGAAGCCTTCCGGTTGAAGCTGCTCCTTCAACACGGACAAAATCATGGGCTCGTCATCCACGACCAAAATCTTTGCCACGCTGGGATCCATTGCGACTGAAACACTCGACATAACAGAATCGTTTTGAAAACGAGATTTTCGGTAAGAGAGCTAAAAGTCAAGCCGGACTCGCCGCCGCGTTGATCGCTCATGAGTTACGCATGGACTTTCTTTGGGGCTGGTGTAAGCTGCGCCTCCGTCGAACAGCGCGAACTGCATTCCATGTCAACCTATGAAAACATTCACCCTCATGAGCATCACGATTTGTATGGCGGCCTGGCTGGGTGGCGGCGCTCCCGCAGCCCGGGCGGGTGAACCCTTGAAAGTGGGCGATCCGGCCCCGAACTTCGATCTTCCCGGAAGCGACGGCAAGACGTACAAGCTCTCCGACTTCAGGGGCAAGAAAGCCGTCGTTCTGGCCTGGTTTCCAAAAGTTTTTACGGGTGGCTGAACGGCCGAGTGCAAGTCGCTCCGTGAGAGCGGCGCAGAAATCCGCAAGTTCGACGTCGCCTATTTTACCGCCAGTTGTGATCCGATCGACGGAGAAAAAGGAATCAAAGCCTTCGCGGAATCGCTGAATGCGGATTACCCGATCTTGGCCGACGCCAGCAAGGACGTGGGGCGCGCCTACGGCGTCATTCACGACCAACGGAACGTTCCCGAACGTTGGACCTTCTACATCGGCAAAGACGGCAAAATCCTCCACATCGACACGAAGGTGAGCACCAAATCCCACGGCGCCGATATCGCCTCGAAGTTGAAGGATCTCGGCGTCGCGGAGAAGAAATAGCCGCGAAGCCAAACAGATTACAGACGCCAAGTGGGCCGGTACGACGCCGGCCCATTTTGTTTACTTCGCCATCAGCCCTTTCAAATAAGCCAGAATCAAGTCCGGCAAATCGCTGCTGTAACCGCCCTCCAGCAGGCTCAACGCGGGAATGCCGAGTTTGCGGATCGATTCCCCCAGCCAATGGAAGTCCTCGGCTTCCAGGGTTTCCTGCGCTATCGGATCGCGGGCATAAGCGTCGAACCCGGCTGAGACCAGCACCAAATTGGGTTTGAACTTCTTCAAGTCCTCCAGCGCGCGAGCCAGGACTTTTCGATACTCCTCCCGCGGGGTTCGGGGCGCGACCGGGTAATTGAAGCAATTGCTGCCGACGTCTTTTGTCCCCGTCCCCGGATAACACGGATGCTGGTGGATCGAGTAAAAGGCGGTGTGCGGATGATCGACCAGGATCGCTTCGGTGCCATTCCCGTGGTGCACGTCGAAATCATACACGGCGACGTTGGCGGTGCCGGTCGCCCGCGCTTCGAGAGCCGTGATCGCGATTGTGCTTAAATAGCAAAAACCCATGGCCCGGTCGCGCGTCGCGTGGTGGCCGGGCGGGCGCAGTAAAGTGAAAGCGACTTCGCCATTGCGCGCCGCCTTCAATGCCTGCAACGCGCCGCCCACCGAACGGCACGCGTGCTCGTAAATCTTCGGGTGCGCCGGAGTGTCTCCGTCAAAATCATGGGCGGCGGACTTCACTCGTTCGAGGTGTTCCATGGAATGGGCGCGGGTCAGGATTTCTTCCTCAACCGGCAGGGGTTCGGCCCAGCTGAGGGCGAGATCAGTCTGGCTGCGGAGCCGTTCGAGGGTTTTGCTGATGCGGGCGGGCCGCTCCGGGTGGCCCGGCGAGGAATAGGTCGTGCAACGTTCGTCAGTGATGATTTTCACATAGGCCAGTGTGCCGCAAAACAGAAATCGTTACAACGTTACAGCGTTGCAACGGGCGAGAGTTAAATGAGTTAAATGGTGGTGAATGGGTTAAAGTGGTTGAAAACTTTGAACCTTAAACTTTGAACTCCCCTGCGCGGCCGGGGCGCTGGGCTTCTACCGCAGCGGTTTGGCCGTGCGCCGTTCCCCGCCGATGTGGAGGGTGATTCCATCGGCCACGCCGGCGGCGTTTGTTTGGAATAGGAGCCGCGTATCGACCGATTTCATGAAGAAGGCCGCCGGCGATTCGGCGAACAAGGCAAACGAATTGTCCTTTCCCGGCGACTGGAATCGCGCCGTGAGCTGGGATTCGGCCCGCGAAATCGTGATCGTCAAATCGTCGCCCGACCGATATTTCCCCACGTAGCGGTCGAGAACATTCGTAGAGTAGGTAAACTCCCGTTGGCCCGCGTCTTCCAGATCTCGAATCCAGATATTCCGGTAGCGGACCGGATTGCCATGGTCTTGAAGCGAAAGCGGCAATTTGTCCGGGTGCGGGCGATACGGCGCGCGTTTCATCCAACCGGTCGGCCCTGAAAGCGCGGCATGGTTTTGGACCAGAACGCCGTTGTGCAACACGGTGAGCCGTGCCGGGGAAACCAGTTCTCCGTTCTCGTTGAAGCGTGGCCGCGTGAAAATGATGTCGTAGGTTTGCCATTGGCCTGCCGGAAGCGCCGCATTGGCCAGGGGCGGATACTGCGCGTAAATCGCGCCGGCGTATCCGTCGGCATAGGTCGCGTTTCCGTGAGAATCGAGCACCTGGACTTCGTAAAGGCCCATCAAGAAGACGCCGCTGTTTCCACGGCCCTGCCCTTGTCCTTTCGGGGGCGCCGGCGCGGCCCATTCGATGTGGAGCTGGCAATCGCCAAAATTCTGCAACGTGCGAATGTATCCACTGTCTTTGACGCATTCCAGGCAACCGTCGCGCGCGGTCCATTTGGGCGGGCTGCCGTCGAGGCTGCACCACGGGCTCAGATCCTTCCCATCGAACAAAACAATCGCATCCGAAGGCGGCCGTCCGGGATGTTCCGGCGTGCCGGGTGTTCCAGGCTGGACGACCGGCGGGCGCGGCCGTGAAGTGTCGTGAATCCTCCAGGACGGATCCGGCTGCGCCAGGCCAGAGAGTTGGAAGCTCATGGCCGCAATCCCGGCAAACCGAGCGAACGCTCCAGACCAAGGCACGCTCGCAAATGAAGTGCATTTCATAACAAGTGGCAGCGCAAGACTGGCTATCGGGAACACAAACGAGTTCCAAGACTAAACTGAACGGCTCCGCGTCACGCGCACCGCCACATGGCGAGGGTCGGGCAAGATGAATTTCTTCACTTCGACCGATGCCGTCCGCGCGCCGAATTCAGCCAGCATCAACTCGGCGATTTCGACGGCCAGCGTCTCGATCAATTTCCATTTGCGTCCTTCTCCCAAACCGAGCAGCCGGTTGCACACGGCGTGGTAATCGATCGTGTGCTTCAAGTCATCGGCCGCCGCCGCGCGCGAGAAGTCGCAGCCCAATTCCACCGTGATCAGGAGCTTCTGAGGCGTCGCGCGTTCCGCATCCGGCGCCCCGACGCGGTAGAGAACCGCCAGATCCTGGATAATAATTGTGTCCATTAGCTAGAGCCACTAAGCCGTTTCTATTTCAATGGGAATTGGTGAATCGCCCTCACCCTAGCCCTCTCCCCCAGGAGAGGGAACGGTCATTTCCCCCGCTGAAAAAGGTCCCCGATCGGTGGCCGAACCAGCGGCGCAGAAAAGTCTCTCCCTCTCATGGGGGAGAGGGCTGGGGTGAGGGCGATTGGCGCTTCATCCTGATGGTTACGGCTGAGCTAACTCATGCTGGCTGCTGCGCACAGCGTTGAGCAGCTTTCGCGTCGGCTGATTCAGGTCAAGTTTCATGGCGTCGGCGACGGAGACCCATTGAAATTCCTGCGCTTCGCCATTCAGCACCACCGCCGGCTCGCCCGCGCAACGGCAGGTGTAATTCAGGAGTATGAAATGCGCGGGACGGTAAAACTCCCGGGAGTGAATGCACTCTTGAACCAGGACGAACTGGATGTGCGTCACATCCAGATTGGTTTCTTCCTTGAGCTCGCGCCGCAGCGCGTCGTCAGCCGTTTCGCCAAATTTGATCTTTCCGCCGGGAATACCCCAGAGGTTCGACCATTTGTGCGTGCGAATCATCAGGACCCGCCCGGCCGAATCAAAGATCAACGCGCCGACCGTGGTGATGGGCAATTCCGGGGACGCCGCGGCCAACCCTGCCGCGCCAATCTCAAGCTCCCAATTCCTCCGCTCCAGCACTTCCCGGAGTTCGCCGAGATGCTCGACAATCAAATCCGGGGCGCTGGCGCGGAGCCGATCCAAGTGCGTGTATCCCGTGAGCACGGCGCACGAGAAAACGCCGCCGTGCTTGGCGCTTTCGATATCGTGTTGCATGTCTCCGACAAAAAGAGTCTCCCGCGGGTCCAGATGGTTCTCAGCCAGCACCTCTTTGATTCGCTCGCGTTTGTCCCAGACGCCGACGTAAGCGCGGTCGAGATACGGGCCCAGACCGGTGCTAGCCGCTTGCGCCGCGAAATGATCGGCGTGAACCGTGCTCAAGAGAAACGTGCGCAGGCCGCGTTGCCGGCAAAGCTGCAGGAATTCCCGCGCGTGCGGAATTTCCTTCACGGAATCCTGCACAGTTCGGAAGTGTCCGTGAAACCATTCTTCGAGTTGCGGCAACGGAATGTGAGGCGTGTATCGGTTGTAGAAGCCGGTAAACGGGAGGGAGAATTCGGCGCGGAAACGTTCCAGCGTCCATTCTTCGAGACCGGCGCGGCGGAACACCTCGTTGGTCGCCTTCCAAACTGCGGGCAAATCATCGGCCAGGGTCCCCGACCAGTCGAAGATAATGTTGCGAATCACGCGCGGAGCTTAGCCGCGCGAAGCGACGCCGCAACGATGGAGTTGAACCGGGGAGCGCACGCCGCCCTCGTGTGTTCCGACCGGCGCCAGTTCTGCGCTATCTTCAGTGGCTGCGTCGTGGATTTCGAACGTCCCCTTCCCTCTCACCCTGGCCCTCTCCCTCAGGGAGAGGGGAAAGGCATCCCCGCTAGGACAACCCGGGGCGTTCGACGCTTCGAGACGCAGCGGTCAATGCTCCCTCTCCCCAAGGGAGAGGGCCGGGGTGAGGGGGAAGGGGCGATCTCATGACTCCAAGAAGTTGGCCACTGGAATCAGCGAGGAACCCCGGCGCCTCGCCGGTCGGAAGGGGGCGGCAGACGGTCACTGAATAGTGATTTGTTCGATGGCACCCTTGTGGTCGGCGAGGGCGCGTGCGCTCCCCAGCGAAACTGAATAGACACGACTACGGCCTTTTGCGGGGCACGGCGCGGACGCGCACGAACTGGTGCTGGCGTTGGCTGACCGGATTCACAAGCCCGTAGGTGACCTCCGAAGTGCCGGTGCCGTCATATAGGTTCCGCGGCTGTTTCTTCACGGCGACCTCGGCCGTGCTGGCCGTCCAGTGCTCCAGGTCAGGGGACGTTTCGACGATGTAGTCCAGAATCGATCCCGCTCGCCGGCGGAACGTGAGCGAGAGGAAAGTTTGCCCGGCGCTCGAACTCAGTGTCGTCCGCACCAGCGAACCCGATCGGGAATTCTTCGGATCCGTCCCAAAGGCGAATTCAGCGAAGTTGCTGGCGCCGTCCGCATCCGGATCTTCCGACGGCATGGCGCCCGCGCCGCCGAGAAAGCGTTGTTCCCAATCGTCCGGAAGTTGGTCGGCATCTGGGTCCGCAACCGAGGCTGCGCTGAGAAAAATCCGTTTCAGCCTTTCGCGATTCTCGGCATCCGCCAGATCATTCTCGGTCAGATTGAACACGGCGAACAAACGGTTCTGCGAATCCAGAATCCACACATCGCGGTAACTTACCTGCCAGCGTTGCCAGACTTGATCCATGCTCGTGTCCTGGAGCCAGGGAAGACTGCGGTCAGCCGTTATGGAATAATTGAAGGGCTCCTGGTCCTCGCGATTGACTCCCAAAATCTCGATGTTCAAATCCGGCCGTGCCGCCTTGAGTTCCGATTGAATAGATTGGAGGTGCCCGAACTGGGCACTGCAATAACCTCACCCCGCAGCGCCGAAGTAGTAGCCCGATACTTGAAGCAAGTAGTCGCGCGGAGAAACCTGAGCGCTTCTCCGTTCCGAGTTGGGGTTCGCGTCCAGGAGATGAAAATCGGAGACCGGCGCGCTCGCCCACGACACGGTTGCGACCAGGGACAAACCGAGGTTCCAAATCAAGCGGCTCATGCAGGCAAAATGCCAGCCGCGGCACGCATTGTCAAAGTTAGACATGGAACTTGAACAGGATCACGTCCCCATCCTGCACCACGTAGTCCCGGCCCTCCACGCGATACAGTCCGTGCTCGCGAGCCGCGGCCAACGAGCCGCACCGGGTGAGATCATCGAACGCCACGGTCTCGGCTTTGATAAAGCCGCGCTCGAAATCGGTGTGAATGATGCCTGCGGCGCGTGGCGCCGTGTCCCCGGCGTGAACCGTCCAGGCGCGGGCTTCCTTCTCATTCGCCGTGAAGAAGGTCCGCAAGCCCAGCAAATGATACGTGCCGCGGATCAACGCCCCGACGCCGGATTCCGTGACGCCCAGTTCGCGAAGATATTCGCTTGCTTCGTCCGGAGATAGATCGACCAGATCGCTTTCCAATTGCGCGCAGATCACGACCGTCTCGCAGCCGTGGTGGGTGCGCGTGTAGTCGCGGACTTGGGACACGTGGAGAGCGCTCGTTGAACTGAGACCTTGTTCCCCACGATTGAAGATGCCAATCGCATCGGCCAGGTCGCTCTCTTTGACATTGGCCGCGAAAATCGTCGGCTTGTCGGACAGGAGGAAAACCGATTTCGCGGCGGCGCGCTCTTCCGGAGCCAGCCGCAGCGTGTTCGCCGGTTTGCCTTGATTCAAGTGAAGCTCGATTTTCTTGAGCACCTCCATCTCGGTCGCGGCTGCTTTGTCTCCGCGTTTGGCGTCTTTCGACACTTTCTCCAAACGGCTCTGGACCGACTCCAGATCCGCCAGGACCAGTTCCGTGAAGATCGTTTCAATGTCTCGCACCGGATCGATTGCGCCGGCCACGTGCGGAATGTTCTCGTCCTCGAAACAACGGACCGCCTGAATGATCGCATCGACCTCGCGAATGTGGCTGAGGAATTTGTTGCCCAGCCCTTCCCCTCGCGACGCGCCTTTGACCAGCCCCGCGATATCCACGAACTCAATCGCGGCGTGGACGACAGCCGGGGACTTCGCGATCTTTGCGAGCGCCTCCAATCGGGGATCGGGCACGGCGACCACGCCCAGGTTGGGGTTGATCGTGCAGAACGGAAAAGCCGCCGCTTCCGCCTTGTGCGACCGCGTCAGCGCATTGAACAACGTCGATTTCCCGACGTTGGGCAATCCAACGATGCCGGCTTTTAACATACGCCCACCACAAGAATCGGATTCGTATTGTAACAGGAGGAAACAGAGAGAACAGAGGTTCCGGCGCCTTCTCGCCTCACATCCCTCACGTCAATGGTTGCCTTTTCGTGACTCGACGCTGATCCGTTCCCTCGCCACTTCATCTCCGTCCGAATTCGTGTTGATTGGTGTTCATTCGTGGTTGAACCGAATAGATATGGCTAAGTGGTCCGTTTCGTAAATACGCTCACGTTCGTTGCGCCCAATTTGGCCTGGGGCAAGGCGCGACGAGCGAGCATCCCCCGCCAGTGGGGCTGTGACCGAGGAGCAACGCAGCCCCAGGCAAAATTCGGCGCAACCCGAAGGGCGGCAGTTCTTTTTCGCCAGACTTCGTTGCTTGCTCCTTACAGATCCACTTCGGGATATGCTCGTCGCTCGCGCCTCGTCTGGCCGAAAAATCCCTTGCCGCGAACGTGAGCGTATTTACGAAACGGACCACTAAGCTAAGCTAAGGGTCTGTCTGAGAATTGTCTTCTGGGTGGAACAGGCCACCGGCCTGTTGCGGCGGGCTACCAGCCCGCCGGGCCTTTTGGCGGCAGGTTGCCGCCAAAAACGGGCTGGTAGCCCCTTCCACCCATTTTTCAGACAGCGCTAAGTCCCGCCGGTCGAAACCACGGCTTCGCGAATGGTGTCTTTGAACTTCTCCACGCCTTCGCCAAAAGCCGCGGCGATGGGCAGGACGCCCGTCTTTCGAACTTTCTGTTTGAACTTCTTCAGGTTCCGCTCCGCCACGGGCTCGTCCATTTTGTTGGCTACGACCAGGCGCGGTCGGTCCAGCAACTTCGGATCGTAAAGTCCAAGTTCATTGATCAACTGGTGATAGTCGTCCCAGGGCGCACGCCCGTCCGTCCCGGCCATGTCCAGCAGCAACACCAGAATCTTGCAGCGCTGGATGTGGCGGAGAAACGCGTGCCCCAGACCCACGTTCCGGTGCGCGCCCTCGATCAATCCGGGCACATCGCAGACCGTCAGCCGATGAAAGTCCGCATACTCCACGATCCCAATCTGCGGGTGCAGCGTGGTGAACGGATATGGCGCAATCTTGGGCCGCGCGTGAGAAATCGCGGATAGCAGCGTGGATTTCCCGGCGTTTGGGTAACCCACCAGCCCAACCTCCGCGATCAATCGCAACTCCAGACGGAATTGGCCCTCGCCGCCGGGTTCGCCCGGTTGGGCAAACCGGGGCGTTTGCCGGCGCGCCGTGGCGAAGTTGCGGTTTCCCAAACCGCCGCGGCCTCCCTGGCAGAGCACGAATTGCTCGCCGTGCCGCACCAAGTCCGCCACCAATTCTCCCCCCGGATCGGAATCCGTTCTGCCCGAACTCTCCGGCTCGTTCGTCAGGTCGATTTCCAGAGCTGGAATCCCGCCCGATCGCCGGAAAACCGGCCGCTGCGCCGTGGAAAGCTTAAGGGGCTGCGCAACGGGTTCTTCGCTTTCTGCGGAAGTTTCCTCGACTGCGCAGGGCGGGGAGTCCGGGGGCAATTTCCAGACCAGCGTGCCGCAAGGGACTTTCACGATCAGATCCTTTCCAGCGCGTCCATCCATGCCTTTGCCCATCCCGGCCTTGCCGTTCTCCGCGATCAATCTCGGGGAATAATACTGCGCGATGAGGTTGTTCAAATCGTGGTCGGCCTGGAGGATCACATTTCCTCCCCGCCCGCCATTGCCGCCGCTGGGTCCGCCTTTGGGCACGAACGTTTCGCGGTGGAACGCGACGCATCCCTTGCCGCCATGCCCGGCCCGGGCGAAAATCTTTACTTCATCAACAAACATTCAAAGTAGAACAGGCATCCTGCCGGTCCCGATGCCTTAGTGGTCATCGTGTTTATGTCCATGACCACTTAGCCGCAGTTTTGCCGCCTGTTCTGTGTGCAGGAACCGACAGGCAGGCTGGAAGCCTGCCCTACAGTTGGCTTCTGAATCTCCACAAAACAAAAAGGCGAGGCCAATGACCTCGCCGTGAAATCTGGAAGACTGGAGTTAATTGCTCGCAGGAGCCGGCTCAGGCAAAACGTTGATCCGGTGGCTGTCCTTGTCGAAAGCCACGCGGCCATCCGTTAGCGCGAACAAAGTCCAGTCGCGCCCCGTGCCGACGTTTTTTCCCGCGACGAACTTGGTGCCGCGCTGCCGCACGAGAATGCTGCCGGCGGTGACGAACTCGCCGCCAAATCGTTTTACGCCCAGCCGCTTGCTGACGCTATCGCGCCCGTTGCGGACGCTGCCTTGACCTTTCTTGTGTGCCATAACGCTACGTCTTGATTTCTTTGATCTTCACGACCGTGAGTTCCTGGCGATGCCCCACTTTGCGGTGGTAACCCTCGCGGCGCCGCATCTTGAAAGCGATGAGTTTGGGGCCACGAATGTGCTCCACGACATCGGCCACGACACTGGCCTGCGCCACCGTCGGCGACCCGACCGAGACCTTCCCTTCATTGTTCACGAGCAAGACCCGGTCGAACGTATAGGACTGGCCCGCGGGCACGTCCAGACGTTCGATCTCCACGCGGTCGCCCGGCGCGACTCGATACTGTTTACTGCCGGTTTCCAATACAGCGTACATAAAGTTCCCTTTGCAAAGGGGCCAAATAAGACCAAAAGCACATTGGGGTGTCAACGATTCATTTCTGCACAACTTATCACCGATCACTGACAACTGATTCACTGACCGTGCGCCCGCTTCTCCCATTCGACGAATTGCAGGCTCAGATCCTCCCATTTCTTGCGGGGCGGACGAGGGCCCTGCACCCATTCCACCTGGCGGCCTCGCCAGAGTGAGTAAATCGCGGGGACAATTTCGAGCGTGAGGATTGTGCTGGTGATGAGGCCGCCAATCATGGGCGCGGCGATGCGTTGGATGGCTTCCGCTCCTGCTCCGTGCGCCCACAAGGCAGGCACAAGCCCCATCGTCACCATCGGCACGGTCATCAACTTGGGCCGGACGCGTTGCACCGCGCCGTAAGTGATCGCCTCGAAGAGATCGTGCTGCGTTTTCATCCGGCCCGCGTTTTGGTACGCGTGGAAGGCCTCATCCAGGTAAATGATCATCACGGTGCCCGTCTGTGCGGCGAGTCCGGCGAGCGCGATGATGCCAACCCAGACGGCAATGCTCATGTTGTAGCCCAGCAACCAGAGCAGCCAGATGCTCCCGGTCATCGCGAAGGGGATCGAGAGGAGAATGATGAAGGTCTCGGCCACACTCTTGAAGTTCATGTAGAGCAACACGAAAATGAGCGCCAGCGTGACCGGCACCACCACCTTGAGCCGTTCGCGCACCCGGAGCATGTGCTCATATTGCCCGGACCACTCAAATCGGTAGCCGGCTGGCAACAGGCCCGGTTTTTCAATCTTCTCCGCGACAGCTTTCTTGGCTTGCTCGACGTAGCCGCCGATATCGCGTCCGGTCATGTCCACATAAACCCAGCCCGTCAGTGCGCCGTCTTCATTCCGGATCACGGGCGGGCCGCTGGTCGTTCGCATTTCGACGAGCTGGCTCAGCGGGATTTGCCGAATGCCGCCTGGAGCGGAACCGGAAAAGGAGCGCGACAGGGAAGCGGTCGCGCTGGTCATGGCCGAATCTGAGTTCACGCCATTCTCCGTTGCGCTCATCATGACCGGGACCAGCACGCGCTGGAGCTTGTCCACGTCATCCCGCAGTTCGCGGCTGTAACGGACGTTGATGGAATAACGCTCGCGCCCTTCGATGGTGCGCTCGAAAGCCATGCCGCCGATAGCGGTCTCCACCAAGTCCAACACCTCCTCTACGTTCAAGCCATACCGGGCGATGGCCTCGCGGTTCGGAACGATGTCGAGGTAATAGCCGCCCGTGGTTCGCTCCGCGTAAACACTGCGCGTCCCAGGCACCTGGCGGATCACGGATTCCAGATGCTCGCCCAGCTTGCGGATTTCTTCGAGATCCGGGCCGAAGATTTTGATGCCGATCGGCGTGCGAATGCCGGTGGTGAGCATGTCGATGCGGGCTTTGATGGGCATGGTCCACGCGTTGACCTGGCCGGGGATTTGGAGCGCTTCGTCCATCTCGGCGATCAGTTCCTCCCAGGTGATCGGCCGCGCGTCCGACCAAATTCTGCGCAGGCCCTTCTGCGCCCATTCGGGCGCCCAACTGGAATACCAGCGCGGTTGCGGCAATTTGCGCCAGTCACTTTCCGGCTTCAACTGAATGACACTCTCGAACATTTCCAACGGCGCGGGGTTGGTGGCGGTTTCGGAGCGGCCTGCTTTGCCATGAACGGTCAGGACTTCAGGAAACTGTTTGAGGATGCGGTCTTGGATCTGCATCAGCCGTGTCGCCTCCGTGATGGAAATCGTCGGCAGCGTCGTGGGCATGTAGAGAATCGTCCCTTCGTTCAAAGGCGGCATGAATTCCGAACCGAGTTTCTTGTAGAGAGGAACCGCCGAAGCCACCGCGGCGATGGCAATGGCAATGGAGAGAAACTGCCGCCTCATCAGCATGCTGACCCAAGGATAATACAGCCGGTGTAGAACGCGGCTGATGGGGTGTTTGTGTTCCGGAACCACTCGGGCGGCGGTCATCAACACAATCAACGCCGGCCCGATCGTGATGGAAAGAAACGCCGCCCAGGCCATGGTGA
>VHCZ01000118.1 GCA_016871535.1 Verrucomicrobiota bacterium | reverse complement strand
TTTTTCGCCAGACTTCGTTGCTTGCTCCTTACAGATCCACTTCGGGATATGCTCGTCGCTCGCGCCTCGTCTGGCCGAAAAATCCCTTGCCGCGAACGTGAGCGTATTTATGAAATGGACCACTTAGTGTGGTAGGGACGGATTCCACTCCGTCCCAAATCAAGCCTGGAGGCAGACCGCCGCCCAGGAGGAGACGATGGACCAACGGAGGCTCCTGGTTCTTCCGTTGTCCGTCTCTCCCTTCAAGACAGGCCTCAAGGATGTCAGGGACGGAGTGGAATCCGTCCCTACCTGGTTCGTGGGCCGCGTGCATGGTTCTGAAACCAAGCAGGCTCTCTGCGAACGGATCCCCTCACTGCATCTCAGAGGGAGCCTCACGCGCCACTTCTCAACTCCGTTTTCTCTGCTGGCTCCTGTTAAAGCCCAGTCACGCCGCGCCGACCGGCTGAGGGGCCTCGGAGGGCTGCGGTTCGGTTGGTTCGGCGGCCATCGCGGGTGTTGGAACGTGGGTCTCGGAAGGCAAGGCGGCGGTGAGCGGCAGTTCCGGTTGCGTGTCCGGCTTGAGTGTGACCAGCGCTTTGCGAATCAGGTGTCCCTGAAAACTATAGCCCGTCGCGAGCGCTTCAGTGATCAGCGCGCCCGGACGCGGTTGCACGGAGTCATCGGCCAGTTGCTGTGTCTTCGGCTCGAATTTGTCGTGCCGGGCTGGCGCAAACGCGATCAGGCCAACGCGCCGGGCCGCGTCGCGGCAAGCGTGCTGGAACTGGTTGAGCTGGGAAATGAGGCCCGGCTGGCCGGAACGCGAGCCCGCCTGATGCAAGGCGTAGATGTGGTCGAGCATTCGCACCACCACCTGGAGCCATTCGCCTTCGCTGCGGCGCAGTTTCTCCACTTCAAGCCGGAGGTGCGCTTTCTCCGTTTCGTTGGCTTTTTCCAGGAAAGCGCAAAACTCGCGCGTCTCGGCTTTCATGCGGTCGGCGATTTCTTTGGCGGCGGCGACCGTCCTTTTCGATTCGTCCTGGACGAACTGCCATTGGGAAGTGGAATTGGCGATCTGGTTTTTGATTTGTTCGATGTTCTGGAGTTGGGCCACGGCCGTCGAAAGCGTGTTGGCCTCCGCCATTTTCAGCAAGGCCTGGTGATCCTTCAAGTAAGGCAGAATGCAGACCCACGCGCCGAGAGCCACGGCCGCAAGGCAAAGGCCCATCGGACCGAGGCCGAAGGCGGTTCCGTATCGGTCCGCAATGAACCACGCGAGCACAAGCAGACAGAGGTCGCCGAAGAAGAACGGCCACTTCGGCAACCGCGGCGCAAACGTTTCAGTCATGGCGGGAACGTTTAGGCGATTTGGATGTCTGTGGCGATGGAAAAAGTTCGCGTCCCCAAAAGGTGGTGCATCCACGTGTTGTCGGTGGCACAGGCAACTTGCCTGTTCCGTCCGGCTACCAGCCGGACGGAACGGTCGCGGATCAGTCCTGGACGGATCGCAAGGAATTACTCGCGACCTTTCACGCGGCAGGTTGCCGCGCGAAGCGGGCTGGCAGCCCGCTCCACCCAGCTCGGGCCTTCATGGAACTGATAAACTTGTGGATGCACTGCCGAACTGGAGCCCATTTCATTTTCGAGCACGGCTGAGCGAGACTCCCACGATCCTCGAAGCGCTTTCACCGACTTAACGATTCGTATCCCCTCAGTTGAGGTAGTTAAAGTGGGGCGAGGCGCCCGCCGAGCCAATGCCGTCGAAGAAAGGCTCCGCAGGAGCGTCGCCCCACCGTCGTTAACGGTTACAACGATTCAACGATTTAACCTTCTAACGTTTTGGCGGCGTTGGTTCCGTAACCAAGCCAGGTAGCGCGTCGTCTCACCTGAGAAAGCGTGATAGGCAAGCCGACGCGTGTCCTTGGCGATTCACGCACGAATCAAGTAAACCACGTGAAACGACGATGAAAACTTACTCATTATGGCGCTGCCTGCCCGCAATGTTGGTCGCGTCTGTCATCCTGATGAACGCGCCGATGGTCTCTGCCCAGGGCCAGGGCCAGGGCCAGGGCCGCGGCCGAGGAGGCGGCGGCGGGGCTGCCTTCCAAAACGCGACCGAAGAACAACGCGAAGCGCTTCGGCAGATGAACGACGAAGTTCGCGAACACGGGCAGAAGGTCCGCCAGGCGCGCACGGATCTGAACGCGGCCATTTATTCGGCCAAAGTGGACGAGGCCGACATCAAAGCCAAAGTAGCCGCGCTCGCCAAAGCCGAAGAAGAGCAGGCCATCGCCCGGGCCAAGGCCTTTGCCAAAGTGAAAAGCAAATTGTCCAGCGAACAAATCGAAGCCCTGAAGCAAGGGGGCGGTGGATTCGGATTTGGCGGCGGCCGAGGCGGCGGCGCCCGGCGGGGCGGCAACAACTGACGGTCTGATCAGGATCCGAACAAAGTTGTCATTAACTTCTCGCAACAGGCCGCTGCGTGAAAACACAGCGGCCTGTTTTCTTGCCTTTGCCGTGTTCATCCACACAAGCTGGGGAGCGCACGCGCCCTCGCGTGCAGCGGTCGGCGCCCCCGCCGACCGCTCTCTTCTGTCCGAAAATGCGGTCGTTTGATGAGATGGTTTCTCCGACGCTCCGACCGGCGAGGGCGCCGGTCGGAACACGCGAGGGCGCGTGTGCTCCCCGTCTCCTAGGAGTTGCTGCTTCTCGCCGTGAGCACCCCTCGAACCGTGGCCGCCAAAATCACCAAGCCTCCGCCGATCCACGACCAGCGCCCCGGCATTTCACCCAGGAACAGCATCACCCAGATCGGATTCAACACGGGTTCCACGGTGCTGATCAAAGTCGATTCCAGCGCCCGCACGTGCTTGATCCCTTTTGTGTAAAGGACGTAGGCCAGGCCCAGTTGGAAAACTCCCAGCCAGACCAGCCCCAGCCACGATCTCGCGCTGGGCCACGAGCTGAACGCGAACGGCAAACCGATCAGAGCCGTCAACGCGTTGCCCAAAAGCACCGACTCGATCGGGGACGCGTCCTTCTGGCTGCGCAGCAGCAAAATCAGCAACGCGAACGCCAGTCCGCTGCCGAGCGCGCAAAGATTTCCCCAAAGCCCGTGCCACGAAAGTTCGTCGATGAAGAACAACCCCACGCCCGCGACCGCAACGACGATCAAGGCCCAGTCCAGCCGCGTCGGATGCTCGCGCAGGAACCACGCGCCGAACAACGCGACATAAACCGGCGCGGTGTATTGCAGGAAGATGGCGTTCGCCGCCGTGGTGAGTTTGTTGGCGGCGACGAACAAGGTGACGGTGGCCGCGTAGGCGAGCGCCCCTCCGAGTTGCACCGCCGAGAAGGTGAAGCGCGGCCTCCCGATCAGGAAACACACGGTGACGGCGGCAATCGCGCTCCGGGTCGCGGCGATGGCCAGCGCGTTCCACTCGACCGATTTGATGGCGAGCCCGCCCGTGCTCCACAACACGGCGGCGCTGACGACCAGAGCGACCGGATGGTTGAGGGCTGGCTTCACAACAGGGTTTGTTGAACTTCCGAAACCCGTAGCGCAGAGTTGAACTCTGCCGTATCGCCGATTTGCAATCGGCAGCGCGCCAGAAGTTCCAGGGCGCGGAGCCTGCCCTGCCCTGCGGAAGGCAATTCCGCGATCGAGAATCTGCGCTGCGTTACCGGACCTTCGCCAGGAGCCGCGGGAGCAGGTCGTCGATCTTCACCCGATCCTGCCGCATCGTGTCGCGGTCGCGCAGCGTCACGGTGTTCAGCAACTCCGGCGTCTCGCCCAGCGTATCGAAATCAATCGTCACGCCGAACGGAGTGCCCGCTTCGTCCTGGCGGCGGTATCGCCGGCCAATCGCGCCCGCTTCATCGTAGAAGACTGTCATGTGCGGGCGCAGCAGATCGCGAACTTCCTTCGCTTTCTTCACCAACTCAGGCTTGTTCTTCAAGAGCGGGAACACCGCGACTTTGATCGGCGCAATGCGCGGATGAAATCGCATCACGACGCGCGATTCCATGTTTCCCTTATCATCCGGCGCTTGATCTTCCGCGTAGGCGTTGCAGATGAGAGCGAGGATCAGCCGATCCACGCCGGCGCTGGGTTCGATGACGTGCGGAATGAAGTTGCCTTTGGCTAATCCGGCCGTGTCTTCGCGAGCCTGTTTCTCCGCCTGCTCGGCCGGTTCGCCCATCCTGGTCAGATACTTGAAACGCGCCTCGTAGAAACGTTTTGAGAGATCGGCTTTCTTGCCTTCATCGAGCTTGGCCCAGGCGTTCTTCAATTCCTCGTCGAACACGCCGGTGGGTTTGCCGGAGAAACGCTGGTGCTGGCTCAAATCGAAATCGCTCCGGGCGGCGATGCCTTCCAATTCCTGGGTGCCGAACGGGAACTTGAATAAAATGTCCACACAAGCACGGGCGTAATGCGCGAGTTCCTCCGGCTTCTGCCAGTATTCTTCGAGCGTCGTGCGCGGCAGGCCGATGCTTTCGTAAAATCGGATGCGTTCCTCGACCCAATATTTGTGCCAGGCTTCCCAGCCCCAATCGGGCTGCGGATCGGCCGTTGGCGATTGGCTTCTGGCGATTTCACTCGAAGAGGCGACGCGGCCGGCAACCGCTTCCACCGCTTCATCGGGGCGGATGAAGAACTCCAGTTCCATCTGCTCGAATTCGCGGGAGCGGAACGTGAAATTGCGCGGCGTGACTTCGTTGCGGAACGCCTTGCCCACTTGCGCAATGCCGAACGGCACTTTCTGGCGCGAGGTCTCCAGCACGTTCTTGAACTGGGCGAAGATGGCTTGCGCGGTCTCCGGGCGGAGGTAAGCGACGTTCTCCTCGTCCGCCACGGGGCCGACGTAGGTCTTGAACATCAGATTGAAAGGGCGAGGCTCGGTCAGCAGCGAGCCGTTTTCCGGGTTAAAGCGCTGAGAGTTCTGCACTCTTTCTGAGCCGCCGCGAAAAACGACGGGAGCAACTAGTCCCTGTAGTCGATAGAAATCCTGTGCGACACGCTCCGCGCGAGGAAACTCGCTTTCGTTTGAAACGAGCACCGAATACGGCCGTCCGGATGAATTTCCTTTACGCCCGTACTTCTGAACAAACGCTGCCACCAAGCGACTCGGTTCGATGATCTCATCCTTTGCTACACCCAGTGCATTCTTGAGCAACCGAACGGCTTTCTCGACGGTCTTGAGTGTTTCCTGTTTTTCTCCATCTGGCAACTTAGGAATGAGGTCGTTTGCCTCGGAGATGACTTTGGCGGCTTCAATAGCGTCGATGAAATGAAATACAACACCTGACTGGGGTTCGATCTGATCCGCCCGGAACCGTTTCTTCGTCAGCAAGCAATCACACATCGGATCACTGAACGTATCCACATGCCCGCTGGCCTTCCAAATCTGCGGGTGCATGATGATGGTGGCTTCGAGGCCGGCGACGTCGTCGCGCTGCTGCGTCATCGTGCGCCACCAGAGTTCCTTTACGTTGCGTTTGAGTTCCGCGCCGAGCGGGCCGTAATCCCAGAAGCCGTTGATGCCTCCGTAAATCTCGGAGGATTGGAAAATGAACCCGCGCCGTTTGCACAGCGACACGATTTTTTCCATCAACTCATTGCCTTTCGGTTCAGCCATAGGGCGGGCAGTCTTTGCGAAGCCCGTGCTGATGTCAAATCTGCGCTGCGCGTGTCCAGCAATTCTCATTTTGGCGTGCTTGGAGCGCGACCTTCCAGGCCGCAGCGCTCCCAGACTGGCAAAAACGGTGTGGAATAGCCCGTCGCGTTCGGATTTCACTGCGCGCTGCGCCCAAGATGGGCGCGCTCCGAGTCAATGAGAATCGCTGGCGCCAGGAAACGCAGTTTCGCTGGCTGGATTTTCAACAGGAGCCAACGGAGAAACGGAGTCCGGTGACAACGCGACATGCCGGCTCGCAAACCACTGAGGTTTCAGATGCCTTTGCGCCCGATTCAGCCTCTGTTTGCTTTGTGCTCTCCTGTTTGATCACAAATTAGAAGCGCCAGATATCGGGCATAGAAGAAATTCAGACCGAGAAACAGGATGAGCACCGAGAGGATGCCGGCAGCAAAATGGGCTTTCTGCGGCGCTGCGAAGGTCACGCCGTAAACCACTGCCATTCCGAGAATCAGAAACCGCAAATACGATTTCCGCAGACGCGAAACAGTTTCCCTGCGGTCAAGGATCAATCTCGGCGCAAAAGCGACGCCGCCCCAAAAGCTGAACATGCCCAGTTGAAAGGGGACCAGCAATGACACGGGCGCGTTCGGGTCCCGCCACGGAGAAAGCCCGATGAGAAACCATTCCACGAGGAGGCCAATGGCGCCGGCGCTCAGGTAGTAGATCAAGACTGCTCCGGCTTCGGTCAGCCACTTCTCCAGCACCCAGGCGATGCCGCGAACCAGCACCAGAAAGGGCACGAACGCCACGATCGTGGGAATGATCCACCCGCCGTAGGATTTCTTCAGAACGCCCTGGGTAATGAACTCTTCGAGCGCGGCTACGAGCAGGCCAATCGAGAAGAAACGCAGAGAGTGTTTCACGGTAACTCCAAGTTAAAGTGGGGCGAGGCTCCGGCCGAGCCAATGCCATCGTAGAAAAGCTCGGCAGCAGGCTCGCCCCACCATTGATACTGATCAGTAACTGTGGGTTACGCCGCATCCAGGTTCGATGCGACCGGGGCTTTGGACGTCGAAGCGGCATGAACGCCGCGCTCCGGTTTCAGGGCGCTCGAACGGTCAGTTGCCCTTCACGCGGTAGAACTTGGCCCCGGCCGAAGGCAGAATCTTGAGGGGGCTTGGACTGGTTTCATCCTTCCACGGCCCGGTAACCGCGTCGGCGCTTTGAAGGGTGCCGCCGCCGAAAGTCACGACGAGGTCCGTGCCGCTGCGCGCCAGCGAGAGCGTCGGGACGGCCTTGCGCGGGAGAGCATACTCCACCGAGCCGAGGAACAAAGCTCGCCCGGCTGCGGAGAGGTCCTCGTAGGCCAGCGTGGTGTTGGCGTTGGGATTGGCGTTTTGTCCCAGGAACATGCCGATGCGGAGATTAGGGGACACACTTCCGTCCACGAGTTTGTCGCCCTTTTCATAAACGAAGATAGTGGGGAATTTGCCATCCGCGGTGATGGAGGCGATCACATCGGCGTCCGCCGAAGGAATGCCGTAATTCAAACTATAGAGCACGTCATACACTTTGACCTTGCCCGTCAGACCAGCGGCCAGAGGATGCCCTGCTTTCATGATTTGGAGGCTGTCCCTTGCGTCCAGAAGGCCGACAACGTCCGCCTCGGTGCGGCCCGAATTGCCCCAGGTCATGAAATCATTCGAGCCGTCCTCAGTTCGCTTCACCCAATCGGCGTTGTCCCACATGTAAGGCTCGAAGGAAATGATGGGGATGTCGCTGTTCTTCAAGCTGAAGATGCCGGTGCCCTGGCCAACCGGATCCACGACGGAAGTGGAGCCGATGGTTTCCGAGAGGATCACGAGATCCTGGCCTTTGGTTGCGGCGCGAAGTTCATCCGCCGTGCCAGGCGGCGTCAGCAACGTCACGGTATAACCTTTGGCCTCCAGCAGCGCGATCAACGCGGGATCCGCATTGATCGGAGTTCCGGCGTTCGATGTGATGAAAAGGATCTTGCCCGAGGATCGGGTGTCGAAGCCGAAAATGATCTCTCCGGTCCCGCCGTGCGCGAGCCGTCCGGCGGAATCTATCCCCAATTCAAAGGTCTGAAGGTAAGAATCCGGTCCGCGTTTGGCGGCTTTGTCGGCCGGAGTTAGCCCGGCCAGCACTTCAGCGGTCAAACCTTTCCTGCGCTCCCGGTTGGCCCACCAGTATTGGATTTCCAAATCCTGCGAGCGCGATTTGTTGCCGCTGGCGCCGATGCCTTTCTTGTCGTCGTCGTCCATGCCGATGTTGAAGCCCATGCGGTAGCCGTTTCGGAGTTTGTTGCCGGCCGTGGCGTCCTCGAACAACCGTTTCTTGAAGCGAACTTCCATTTGCCAGCCGCCGGCGACGGATTTCCCAAAGCCAAACACGTCGCCCGTTTCCCCGTATTTCCAATCCACCGCCGTGGCCCACGTCGTGGCGCCGATCTTGGAACCGGCCTCATCCCAGGCCGAGAAACGGCCCTGGAAATTGACGTAGCTATGGCCGCCGATGGGATCCTTTGAGGTGTCCGTGTTGTTGTCCAATCGGTCCGCCAGCGCGTCGACCACAATCTCGATCGCATCGTCTTTCCAGAAAGCGGTGTTGGGATCGTCGCTGGTGACGACGTCGTCCTTCGCGTGCACGCCGACGTAGAAATAATCGTCATCGTGAGCCAGCCAGTACGTGAAACTCGAATCCGCCGCGCCATCCCAGGCTCGATCCGCGGGGAAATCGAGAATCCAGGCGTTGACTCCGGGATCAACCGTCACGCCCTTGAACCCGCCGTATTCCTGGGACGTGGCGGCGCCGTCCAGTTTCACGGAGTCATTCGGGACTTTGGGAACAGCCAGCGTCGTGCGCGCCGGCTCGGACCACGCCCCTTTGGCGGTTGTGTCGAAAGTGGAGATGTCGATAGGTTGCGCCTGAGTAGTTCCGGTGGACAACACCAGGGCGCAAGCAAGGGAGGAAACATAGATTGTTTTCATGGCGATTGAGAGTGATCGGAACGCGGCCTACTAAATCAAGCGCCCCGCATTGGCGCAATAGCAAAAACTTATTAAACAACCTAAAGCCACGGCTGATTCAAGAAGGAGCGCGGGCAGCTTGCCCGCGCGGGTTGCGTGAAGATTTCGAGAGAGGCGGGCGGGCAGGCTGCCCGCGCTCCTTTCGCGAGATTCTTGAATCAGCCGTGACCTGAAGCGCCCTGGAATTCTCTCCCGTGCCTTGCCCCACCTTTCGGAAATCAGTTTGGCAACGAATCACGATCGGGCGAGCAATGCCCTTTGTGACGCCGCACTGTCCACGAACCGATCCACCATTCTTTGCAGCGCGTCAAGCCACACCGGGTGATCGTTCAAGCACGGGATGAGCGCGAATTCCTCGCCGCCCGCCTCCCAGAAAAGTTCCCGACCGCGCATCCCGATCTCCTCGATCGTTTCCAGGCAATCCGCGACAAACGCCGGGCAGATCACAAGCAATCGCTTCACACCGCTCCGGGCCAGACGGACAATCTCCTGGTCTGCGTAGGGCTGGAGCCAGGGTTCCTTGCCGAGCCGGGATTGAAACGCCACCGAATACTTCGTCACACCCGTCCGCTGCGTGAACGCGGCCACCGTCTTGAGGCACTGGGCCCGATAACAGGTTCGATGCGCCGGACTCGGCGCGGCGCAGCAATTCTGCGCCCTCAGACAGTGGCAGCCCGTCGGATCGGATTTGCGCAAATGACGTTCGGGCAATCCGTGAAAACTGAACAGCAAGTGATCGTAGCCCTGGTCCAGGTAAGCCCCGGCGCTGGCGGCCAACGCCTCGATGTATTCCGGCGCGTCATAATAGGGCGGCACGACAGTCATTTCCATCCGAGGGGCGAATCGCCGGACCGCATCGCGCACTCGTTCCACCGCAGTCTCGTAGCTGGACATGGCGTAGTGCGGGAAAAGCGGGATGAGCAACAGTTCGTCCACGCCCTGAGCGCGCAGGTTGCGGATGGCAGCGTCGGCTGACGGGTTCTGGTAGCGCATCGCGAGTTCAACCGGCATAGAGACGCGCTCTTGCAAGAGCGTTCGCAACTTCCGGCTCGTATCGACGAGCGGCGAGCCGTTCGGCCCCCAAATCTTGTGGTACGCTTCGGCCGATTCCCTTGGACGCCGCGGCAGAATGCAGCAGTTCACCACGAAAAACCGCACCGGATACGGCGCGTCAAGCACGCGGCCATCCATGAGAAACTCGCGGAGATACCGGCGCACGTCGCGGACACTGGGGGAATCCGGCGACCCCAGGTTGATCAGCAAAACTCCCTGTCTTGTCATGCGGCCAGTTCGGTCGAGAATTTCGGGACCTGAATCGCTTCTTTCGGCAATGCGGTCGTCCAATGCCGCTCGGCCGACTCCGCGACGTGGTGACCCGACACGATTGAGTCTCCGAGCGAAATGCCGCGGCGATAATTGCCGGCCAGGAAAAAGCCCGGCGCCTTTTCTTCGACCTCCCGCATCAGCTCCTCGAACTGTCCGTAGCCGACTTCGTATTGCGGAATGGCCTTCGGGAAAAGCGCGATGTGTTGGAACGTGGGCTGGCCCGCGACGCCCAACAACGCGCGCAGATCCTGGAGGGTAATGCGCACCAATTTTTCGGCCCCGCGCATCGCCAGCTCCGGGTGGCGCGTGCCGCCGGCAAAGCTCGTCAACGTGACGTGCCCGGCGGGCGCGCGATTCGGAAAGAGCGACGAGGAGAAAAGTGTTCCCAGAATGTTGAATTGTTCCTTCTCGGGAATGAGCACGCCAAATCCGTCCAGCGGATGCGCCACGTCGTCGCGTCGGAATCCCAGGGCGACACTGGCCACGGGCGGGTAATTGATCTGCGACAGCGGCGCCCAATTCAAGTAGCGCTCAGACTGCAATTGCATCTCCGGCAACCGATGGACCGGCGCGGTGAAAATAACGGCGGCGTGATCGTGCGTCTCCTCGCAGCCTTCCTGCCTGACCGTGACCCTCCAGCCCTCGCTCGTTTGTTGGAAACGGACGACCGGCGTCGAAAACCGGATGCGATCCGCCAGCCGTCCCGCCAGGGTATCCGTGAGCACTTGCAGGCCGTCGTCGAAAGAAAACATTTTGGCCGCCTGCTTGGACACTTCGGCCCGCCGCCGCCGCTCCCGCGCGCCCAGGAACTGGCCCAGAATCAAGGACCCGTATTTTTGTTCCAGCGCGTAGAGTTTGGGGAAGGCGTGCCGCACGGAAAGCTGAGCCGGGTTCCCGGCGTAAACGCCCGCGACAAAAGGATTGATCGCGTAATCCAGGAATTCGTTTCCGATGCGCCGCGTGACAAATTCCGCGATGCTCTCCTCGCGGGCCTCGGGAGCCCGTGGCACGAACGGCTCGGCCAGCAAACCCAGCTTCGCGCCCACCGAGAAAAGCGGCGTGGTGAAAAAGCCGAGCGGCGACTGGGGCAAAGCAATCGGCTGGCCGCCGCGGACGACGTAGCGCTTCTTCGCTGCCGGGGCCGGATTCAAACGGCGCGGCTCAAGTCCCAGGTCGCGGACGAGAGCGGTGATCAGCGGGGACGTTTCCAGGATCGAATTCGGCCCGGACTCAGCGAGGTAACCCTCGCGTCTCACGGTGGAGATCACGCCACCGGCGCGCGGTCCCGCCTCGTAAAGGGTCGTGGGAATGTTCTTTTGTCCCAATCGAAACGCAGCGGTCAAACCGGTGATCCCGCCGCCGATGATTGCGATGGATTTCATATGGTCTTGGAGAACCGTCGTTCGTGGTCTTTGGGGAGATAAGCGTCAAAACGCATGGCGATGTTGCGAATCAACAGCCGCCCCAGGGTCGTGACCGCCAGGAGGCCTTCGGTGATTTCCACCAAACCGTCCGCTTCCAGATCGCTGAGGGAGGCCAGTTCCGCGGCGAAGTACTCGCGAAACTTGATTCCCAACGCGTCCGACATCGCCGCAAAGTCCAGCCCGAAATCGCACATCAACCGCATGATCGTCTGGCGCCGGATCTTGTCGTCTTCGGTCAGGAAATAGCACTTCGCGAAAGGCAAATCGCTTTGATCCAGCGACGCGTAATACGCCGGGAGCTCTTTCTTGTTTTGCCAGTAAATGCCGTCGGCCTGAGAAATCGAGGACATCCCGAACGCGAACAGATTCGTGCCGGCCCGCGTGCTGTAGCCCTGAAAATTCCGTTGCAGCTTCTTTTGGCGCTGCGCCACAGCCAGTTCATCGTCGGCTCGCGCGAAGTGATCCATGCCGATGTACACGTATCCGGCGGCGGTCAGCTTCTCGATGCTCAGTTTCAGGAGCTGGAGTTTGACCTCGGCCGTCGGAAGGTTGCTTTCCTTGAAGACGCGCTGCGCGGGCTTGATCCAGGGCACGTGCGCGTAACTGAACACCGCCAGCCGGTCGGGCGAAAGCGCGATGACCTGATCCAGCGTTTTCGCGAAGCTTTCCACCCTTTGAAACGGCAAGCCGTAGATCAAATCGATGTTCAGCGAGGCGAAGCCGGCCTCTCGAATCCAGCCCACCACGCGCTGAGTCTGTTCCGCAGGTTGAATGCGATGAACGGCGGCCTGCACGACCGGGTCGTTGTCCTGAACGCCGAGCGACACGCGGTTGAACCGGACTTCGCGCAGCGCTTTCAAGTGATCGGGCGTGACCGTGCGCGGATCGATCTCCACGCCGGCTTCGGCGTCGCGGGCGACTTTGAACCGCGAATGAATCATGCCACCCAGTGCGCGGATTTCGTCCGGCAGAAGGAAGGTCGGAGTCCCCCCGCCGAAATGAAGTTGCACGACCTGCCGGTCCGGCTGGATCAATGGCGCGATCAAGTCCAGTTCTTTTTGGAGATACTGCAGATAGACCGCGCTTTTGTTCTGCGCCGTCGTGATGACCGTGGTGCAGCCGCAAAACCAGCAGAGCGACCGGCAAAAGGGCAAATGAAAGTAAAGGGAGAGATCCGCGGCCCTCCGTTGGGAAATCCGAACCCGGTCCAGCAACTCCGCTTTGGCGAGCACATCCTTGAACTGCGTCGCGGGCGGATACGACGTGTAACGCGGTCCGGGGACCGAGTATTTGCGAACCAGATCAAGGTCGATCTTCATGGCATCCTTGCCAGCAGAACTTGCGGCGCTGGTTTTGATATCCTCTGGTTCCCCCCAGGGAAGAGGGAGAATTTGGCGGTGCGCAATCTCCGAACTGAGACCATGGGACACCCGCCAGCGTGGGATACGGCGTTCCCTCTCCCTGAGGGAGAGTATCTGTTTCGCGTAGCGCAGATTTGTAATCTGCCGGATCGCGGAATTGTATTCCGCAGGGTTCGACAAGTTCCAGGGATCTGGAACTCACCGACGCTCCGCCGATTGCAAATCGGCGATACGGCAGAGTGCAACTCTGCGCTACGGCGGAAGGCACGCTAAACACACACGAGGGAGAGGGCCAGGGTGAACGCCCGCTCTCGTAAGGTCTGAGTTGCAGTTTCGGATGCGACTTCACGCCTCTCCTTTGATGGGGCTCGAATGTAACTCGCGCCGAAAGCCCTGCACGGTGGTCACCAGGCTTTCGAGGTTTTCCAGCGGCGCGGTCGGAGGAACGCCGTGGCCCAGATTGAAAATGAACCCGTTCTCTTCCCGCATTTCGTCGAGAATGCGGCGCGCTTCCGCAGCGACGATTTCCGGCCGCGTCGTCAGAATGAACGGGTCCAGGTTCCCTTGGAGACCGATGCGGCCCGGCAAGCGCGCGCGCGCCTCGGACAACCGGACGGTCCAGTCGATGCTGAGCACCTGGGCGCCCGTCCGCGCGAGCACGTCCCAGTTGCCATGCGTCCCTTTGGAAAAGGCGATCACCGGAATTTGGCTGGGCAACGAAGCGATGATTTTAGTGATCCAGCGGGCGGAGGCCGGGCCAAACGTGTCGGCGGCCAACAAACCGCCCAGGCTATCGAAGATCTGGACGCCATCCACGCCGGCGTCGATCTGCAATTGCAGGAAGCGCGTGACGGCCAGGGTCAACTTCTCGAGCAATCTCGAAAACAACGCGGGATCAGAATAGAAAAGCGCTTTCGCCTTGGTGCACTCTTTGACGCTGCCGCCTTCCAACATGAAATTGGCCAGCGTCCATGGCGAACCGGCGAATCCGAGCAAAGCGGTTTGGCCGGCCAGTTCAGACTGAATCAACGGGATGGCGCGCGCGACATATTGCAGGCGCTCCACCACGGCGTCCGGATCGAGCCGGTCGATGTCCGCCTCCGAACGAATCGCGAAAGCCATTTCGACGCCGCCTTGATCGCGGAAGCAATACCCCTGGCCCATCGCTTCCGCGACGACGAGAATATCACTGAAAAGGATCGCGGCATCGAATCCGAAGCGGCGGATCGGCTGCAAGGTGACTTCCGCAGCGAGCTCCGGCGTTTGCACCAGATCGAGAAAGGAATGCGTCGCTTTGAGGGCGCGGTATTCCGGCAAGACGCGGCCCGCCTGGCGCATCAGCCAGATCGGCGGACGATCCACCGGGGCGCCATGGCACGCGTTCAGGAACCGTTGGTGCGAGGTCAGGTGAAGGCTGGTGAAGCATTGCTTCCAAAACTCCGCGCATTCTTCCGGATTGTTTTCAACCGCCACCAGGGGCCGCTCGATGTTGTTCATCAAGGGTGAGTCTGATCGATCTCGCTCGGGCGCACTCTCCCTTTCTTGGCTTTCGCTGCGCATCATTTGGTTGGCGCGCTCACGAGGGCAAGGCTGCCATGGCCCATTCGGGCACGGCGCCGTTGACCTTCCGCGCTGGAACGCGAGCCCGGTCCCGGGCGGGGGAAAGAAGATCCGAAGGATGGTGCGAATTTGCAGCGCTCTTCCAAGGCGCAGGCTGCCCCGGCGAACGATCCAGGCCAAAACCGCCGCGCACCAACCGAAGCAGCTTGCTCGGACACAGCAAGGTCACGACCCGGCCATTGATCGTCAAAAGCTTCTCCGCGCGAAAACGAGCCAGGGTGCGGGAGAACGTCTCGCTGACGGTGCCGAGCTCGGACGCGAGCAAACGCTTGGCCATGGGCAGTTCAATCGTGCAGGGATCGTGGCTGTCCGGATTGGGGCAGTGCTGGATCAGCCAGTTGGCCAGGCGCGTCGGGACATCCTTCAAGGTCAGATCCTCCAGCAAATCGAGCAGGAGACGGAATTGATCGCCGACAGATTTCACCACGCTGAAGACCAGTTCCGGACGGCGTTTCAGCAGAGCCAGAAATTCCGCCTTGCGAATGGTCAACACCCGCGAAGGTTCCGCGGCGCTGGCGTCGGCGAGGTGTCCGGAATCCGACATCAGGGCTTCCTCGCCCAGGACTTCATGCGTGCGGAACACGTGAATGACCTGTTCTTTCCCGCTGAGATTGACTCGGTGCAGCTTGATGGCGCCGCTCTGCACGACATAGAAGCCGTGGACGGGCGCGCCTTCGTGAAACAGGTAGTCGCCTTTGGCGAGCATTTTGACGAGGCTGATCTGCGCGATCTCGCGCTGCGTCTCGACGGAGAGGTCCGCGAACAAGGGACATTTGCGCAGGGTGTTGACGGTGGCCAGGAATCTGAATTCCGCGAACGAATTCGGACCAGAACTCATGGAATGGTTGGGATTCGCATGCATGGCTTTTCTCGATCTAGGTGTTCACGCACTCGCGGTACGGGCACTCACTGGTCTTCGACTCGACGAGCGCATGGTAAAAAATAGAAGGCGGCCTCCCGGTCGGCTGCACGTTTCTTGACAATTGCTGGGCGTATATTGACGCGCCGTGGGCGCACGCGGGCCTCTTCAAGAGTGTTCGGCATCAAAAAGCGCTCGTCCCGTTTGTCTTCTTCCCACGAACCATTCCTCCGGACCGTGGCCTTTAGGCCGCTTCGACAACTGGACTCCGGAGAGTGCGTGGAAGTAGTCTGAAGGCTGCGGTCCGTACGGTTTTCGGTTCAAGGACCATGTGCATGGCCCTGAGGTCAAGGAAGCTTCCCACGAACCGCCAGGCTCTGGAGTGCGCCAGTCCTCTGGCGATTTTCGAGATCGCGCGCGGATCAAAGCGGCGGGGGACTAGGGGACTGCCGCACTCCAAGACGCTGCCGCGTGAGGCCGGGCTCTTGTCGGTCGGCAATGCGCGATTCCAAAACCATGGCGGCTCCCCACCAACTCACCCCAACACCCCTCCCGGGAGGGGAACCCTCCGCCACTCGCCTCCCACCATCGCAGGCCATTGACACGCTCTGCTCGCCCCCTACTATGCGCCTGGCAAATCTCCGGAAATGATGCATCGCTCCTTTCTGACCTCGTTTGCGCTTCTTTTCGCGCAACTTCTCTGCGCACAAGCCGCCGAGTACCTCGATTCCCAAACTCTCGCCCGGCAACTTGAGTCGCTCAAGGCCGCGCACCCGGGCCTCATTCATCTGAAACAGGCCGCCGAGACCCAGGAAAAGAATCCCGTCTGGCTGGTGGAACTGGGCAACGGGGCGGAGGATGAACGGCGGCGGCGGCCGGCGATGCTCGTGGCCGCGGGGATCGAAGGCAATGACTTGGCCGGCACCAGCAGCGCCGTGCATTGGATGCGCCAGCTCGCGGAGGGCTACGCCAACGCCGGCGCCGTGAAGAAACTGCTCGATTCGACGACGATCTACATTCTCCCGCGCTTGAGTCCGGACGCCGCCGAATCTTTTTTCGCTTCGCCCAAGCGCGAATCGGCCACCAACGCCAAACCGGTCGATGACGATCACGACGGGTTAATCGATGAGGATGGCCCGGAGGATTTGAACGGCGACGGCCTGATCGCCTGGATGCGAATCGAGGATCCCGAAGGCGAATACATTTTGGATCCGGACGAGCCCAGGCTGCTCATGAAAGCCGACAAATCCAAGGGCGAGCGAGGCCAATGGCGTTACCTCCTGGAGGGCCGCGACAACGATCGCGACGAGGCGTGGAATGAAGACGGCCTCGGCGGCGTGAACCTGAATCGGAATTTTCCTTACAATTACCAGTTCTTCGCCGCTGCCGGCGGCCTGCATCAGATCAGCGAGAACGAGACGTGGGCGTTGGCGGATTTTGTCGTGGACTACCCGAACATTGGCATCGTCTTTACATTTGGCGCGGCCGACAACCTCATCCAGACTCCCAAAGGCGAGCCGGGCGGCAAACGGCCTCCCACCGCGATTCAAGAGCGCGACCTCCCGTTTTATCGCGAGTTGGGGAAAGCTTATCGCGACGCCATCGGCCTGAAGAAGGAACTTCAAGGCCACAGCGAGCCGGGAACCTTTTCCGATTGGATGTATTACCATCGCGGCCGGCTCTCGCTCGCCGCGAAGCCGTGGAGTCCGGCTCTGCAAGTGGAGCTGGCGAAAGCCAAAACGGAAAAAGGAAGCGACAAACCCAGGGACAGCTCCGCGGCGCCCGCCAAGTCCGAGCCGAAGAAGGAGGAGAAGAAAGAGACCGAGAAACCGGCAAGCGACTTGAAGCCGGACGCCAAAGCCCCGGCGGATGCTGACAAACGGAACGAAGAAGACCGCGCGTTTCTCAAATGGATCGACACGAACGCCGCGGAGTTGTTCGTTCCATGGAAGGCTTTCGAGCACCCTGACTTTCCGGGGCGCAAAGTCGAGATCGGCGGGTTCGCGCCGTTTGCCCGGAGCAATCCTCCGCCCAAGCTGCTCGATGAATTCGCGGAAAAGCACGCGAAGTTCCTGACCAGCCTGGCGGACAAGTTGCCTCGCGTCGGCTTCCTGCGAGCGGAAGCCAAACATCTTGGCGAATCCATTTACGAAATCATCTTGAAGGTGGAAAACACCGGGTATCTCCCCACGGCTCTGGCCCAAGGCGCGACTACGCGCGAGGTATTGCCGACACGCGTCGTGTTTGACGTGGATAAAAACGACCTCCTAGCCGGAGTGAAATCGACCGCGCTCGGCCCCCTCGAAGGCAGCGGCGGCATGGTGGAGGTCCGTTGCACGCTGCGCGCAAAAGGCCGATCAAAGCTTGGCGTGGACATCATCTCGTCGCTCGGCGGCACGGTCCGAACCACCCTCCAACTCCCGAAGACCATGCCGTGACGGGCAATTTCAAATTTCCAATCTCAAACCTCGATCTATCCGCTGCCCCTCATCCATGAAAGCCATCCTGGGCAATCTCCATCCGTGGTCGAATTTCAAATGTCTTTGGCGCGGCTTGGCGGCACGGCGGACTCAAGAAGATAGGGGTAGGGATGACACACGAGCGTCACCCCTCCCTCCGAACCGGACGGACGGATTTCCCGCATCCGGCTCTCCGGTTGATGGGGTCTCGACGAGAGAGAGCGCACCTTTCGTGCGGTCTCCAAGGCCGCCTTCCGTTCAACAGTCTCAACCAAGTCATCGCTTGGCTGACTCCCCTGCGGCACAGCCCGCGCAGGCACTCGCGGCGGTTTATGGCCTGTCGTTCGGGCCAGCTTCCTTCCATCTTCCTGCACTCCCTTCCCTCCACGATCATTACTCGCTTCATCGCTACTATGGGTGCTCTGACTTCGTCTTGGGCGGCTCTT
>VHCZ01000117.1 GCA_016871535.1 Verrucomicrobiota bacterium | reverse complement strand
TGAGTTTCACATTGGCGTCAAGAAAGCCGTTGAGAATCCTCGGTTTTTTCACTTCGACCGAAGCGGGCTGCGGCGCTGCAATCTGGATCGCTTCCCCTACCATTTCCTATACGATGTGCGAGGAGAGAAGCTTTTCAACGTTTCCTGCCGCATCGAACACGACAAATCCGCCGTTGTCTCCGACAACGCCGAGAAAAGCTCCTCGAAGCGGCACAAGTCATAGCGTCGATGTCACAGGTGGAGTTTTCAGTTTCTCCCGGAGGGAGAGCTGAGAATAGCCCAGCCTTTCAAGGCTGGGAAGGAAGGCAAAGGCACCAAAGCCCCGAAGGGGCGGCCGATTCAGGATTTGATTACCGGCCACTCCTCAAAGGCTATGGCCCAGACGACAACCCTGAATTCGGAAATGTCCAGACTCCAGCCGCCAGCAAGGATACCGGCGCTCCGGTGCGCCCGACTTTCTCAGGCTCACCGATTCGCTTTCCAGTCGGGCGCCAGCCTGGCCTGGAGAAAACGCGCCGGCGCGTCCGCCTCCAAAACAAACTCCTGAACCGAGGCGGGGATCAGAGAGAATCCTCCCGGATCCAACTCGATCCGGCTGCCCTCATGCTCAATGCGCAATTTGCCGGAAAGGACGCCCAGGATGAGCATTTCACGGTTCGGAACGCAGCACCGCGTCGCGGCGGCGCACTCGCATTCCTCGACTCCGAAAAGCGGCCCGGCCACCAAAAAGCGCTTGCGGAGCTGGTTGCCCGAGAATTCCGCCGTCACCAACGCCGGCTCGAAATCTGCAAAATCGATGGACGCCAGCGATTCTGCGACGTGCAAATCTCTGGGCCGTCCGTCGTCTCCCAATCGATTCCAATCAAACACGCGGTAAGTCGTGTCCGAATTCTGTTGGATCTCAAAGATGACCAATCCTTCGCCAATTGCATGAACCCGCCCGCTGGGCAGAAACATCGCGTCGCCACGCCGGACCTGAATCCGGTGAAAACAATCGGCGACGGTGCCATTGGCAATCCGTTGCTCGAATTCCTGGCGCGTAACGCCGCGCTTCAAGCCGACGAAAAGTTCCGCGCCCGGCCGGGCATCCGCGATATACCACATTTCGGTTTTCGGTTCCCCGCCCAAATGGGCCGCGACGGAAGCCGGCGGATGCACTTGCAAGGAAAGCGTCGCAGTCGCATCCAGGATCTTGATCAGGAGGGGAAACCGGCCATCCGAAGCCGGCCCGCGGCCGAGCAGTTCCTCCGCCTTCGTTTCCATGAGCCACCGGAGGCTCTGGCCGGCCAAAGGTCCTTGCGCGATGACGCTCACCCCTCCAGGCCGGTCGGTGATTTCCCAGGACTCGCCGATCCGTTTGTCCGGCGGCAGGTCCTTGCCGAAAAGCTTCGCCAAATTGCGCCCACCCCAGATGCGCTCTTTGAAGATGGGATGAAAAGTCAGCGGGTACAGCACTGGAGCTAAGTGGTCATCGTATTTATGCCCATGACCACTAAGGATTCGCGGGAGCGGGTGGTTTTTCCTGGAAATGGCCGAAGGCGCGGAATTTCGCATAGCGTCGCTGAAGCCGGTCGCCTTCGGAAAGTTTCTGCAATTCGTCCAGGTGAAACAGCAGCCGGTTCTTGAGCCGCGCGGCTGTGGCGGCAAAATCGTTGTGCGCGCCTCCCAGCGGTTCAGGAATGACCTCGTCCACCAGGCCCAGTTCGCAAAGCTCTTTCGCCGTGATCTTGAGGGCTTCCGCGGCTCGCGCTGCGGCCGTCCGGTCTTTCCAGAGAATCGCGGCACAACCTTCCGGGCTGATGACGGAGTAATAGGCATTCTCGAGAATCAAGACGCGATCCGCCACGCCGATGCCAAGCGCGCCGCCCGAACCGCCCTCGCCGATCACCGCTGCAATGATGGGCACCTCGATCAACATCATCTCCCGCAGGTTCACCGCGATGGCCTCGGCGATGTGCCGTTCCTCCGCTCCGATGCCGGGATACGCGCCGGCGGTGTCGATCAGCGCGATAATCGGCAGGTTGAACTTGCCCGCCAGGCGCATGAGCCGAAGCGCCTTGCGATAGCCTTCCGGGTGCGCGGAGCCAAAGTTGCGCCGGATGTTCTCCTTCGTGTCGCGTCCCTTTTGCGTGCCGATCACCATAACGCGGTGGCCGTCCAACTGCGCGAACCCTCCCACTACGGCCTGGTCGTCTCCGTAAAGGCGGTCCCCGTGAATCTCCGAAAAATCCGTGAGAGCGGTCTTGATGTAATCCAGCGTGTAAGGGCGTTTGGGGTGGCGGGCCAATTGAACCCGTTGCCAGGGCGTCAGATCGGAGAAAATCCGCTTCCGTTCCTCCTCGATCTTTTTTTCGATCTGCAGAATCTCCGTCTCCATGCTGATCCCCAAGGAGTGCTTTTCCGGGTGCTGTTTGAATTCCTCCAGTTTTCTCTGCAATTCCGCAATCGGCTTCTCAAAATCCAGATGGTGTTTCATATCAACCCAGGAAAGATCAGATGCACGAGAGGGAGTTTAGTTTTGCGCCGAGCCGCGTGCAACGGTGAATTCAACCTGTGAGTATCCCCTCCGTTAACGGTGGGGCGAAGCTCCCACCGAGCCAATGCCATCGCGGAAAGCCTCTCTATACACACCTCCCAGGAAACCCACTCCGTCCCTGACCTTTTCGCCCCATCGACCAAAACCATTTCAAAAGACGCGGTGGAACGCGTAGCCATGCACTCGCCCCTTGAACCCGGTAGGGCGAGTCCGTCCCGGCGAGCCGCTCGACGTGCCTCGGCCACGTCCGACTCGGCTCGCTGGGGACAGGCTCGCCCTACCGTCTGGTTCATGGGAAGGCTCGGCGGGAGTCCTCGCCCCCCTTGACTGAAGAAGATTGCGGCTCAACGTTTCTTCAACGTGAGGCCGACGCCCGAACCTTCCATGAGCACGAAGCTCGTATCCAGATTCGGGTCAGTCGTGATCGCTTCGATGTAACGCGGGTCGGGGCGAGGCGATTTCATGTTGTGGGCCAGGATCAATCCACCCGGACGCACCAAGGGCAGCAGTTTCTGGAGATAATCGATGTAACCTTCCTTGTCGGCATCGAGAAACAGAATGTCGATCGGATCCTTGTGTTGCTTCACCGTCTCGTGGGCGTCGCCCACGATCACGGTGACGAGGTCATCGACACCGGCCTTCTTGAAGTTGCTCTGCGCCGTCTGCGCGCGCCCTGGATCCAGCTCGTGCGTGATCAGTTTTCCGCCGGTGGAGCGCAACCCCAGAGCGAACCAGAGGCCCGAATAACCGGTCGAAGTGCCCACTTCCACGACCCGCTTTGCTCCGGTCGCTTCCACGAGCTGCCGAAAGAGGCGTCCATCCTCCAGCGAAACGCTGAGATAACGCTGAGTTCGGTCCTTGGTCATCTCCTCGTTGTCCGCAGCAACTTTCTCCGCGGAAAACGCCGTCGTTCTGGAATCCTTCGAACAAAACATAGATGCCGTTGCCCTGGGCGACTGGGGCGGAGGCAGAATTCCGGACGGGGTCAGCTTGAAGCAATACACAAAATCGGGCACCGACGACCCGAACGTCACCCACGGCAGCAAGTCGCTCCAGGTTAATCTGTCCATGGCCGAGTGGTGGGTGCATGATTTCAAGATCACGCTCTCCGAAGACGCCTCCAACAAGATACGCCAGGCAGCCAGGTCCACGGACGTCGCGCGTTACATTTTCCGGTACGACATCATCTTTCCCACCGGCACCTCATGGATGAATAACGCCGTCTATTTCGGTTCGAACAACGATCAGTTGGAGTCCAACAACGGCAAGCGCACCATGTCGCTCGCGCTCGATCTGGTCACAGGGTTCCCGGAGGAAGGCCAGATCGTCATTCGGTTTGCAGACAACTTTGATGCCACCGAAGACCCGTTCGTCGGGCCGCTCACGATCTACGTGGACAACTTCCGGCTCATCGACACCGGCAATGTCGCCGTGACAGCGTCGGCCCCAAAGATCACCAGCCTTCAGTACAACGCCGGCACGCGGACGATCACGCTGAAGTGGGATTCCGCCGCGGGCAAGACCTACGCGGTGGATTACACGCAAACCTTGGGTTCATGGCCCACCGTAATGTCTTCGGGCGTTCAGGGGGTTCAAGGTACGACTACCTACACCGGAACGGTTCCGAGCGCGGCGAGCGGGTTCTTCCGAGTGCGCCAGACCCACTGATCGTTCGCGCCCTTTCCCTTCCCGCGAACGTCTGAAAACAATGGCGGACAATTCTACGTTGCATATGCAACATAGAATTGTCCGTGCAATGCCATGCGTCCATCGGGAGTGCTTTCCACGGTTTGTAGAGCGATTGGCACGGAATGATTGATCTATTGATCAATCTGGCCAGATTCAACACGGTCTAAGAGCGTGTCCGAAAATTCCGCGGGGTCCTGTTTTCGCGCCAAAGGCCGGATGGCGAGGCGCGACGAAGGAGAATATCCTCCCTGGATCTTCGACTGAGGAGCAACGAAGCCAGGCGGCCTTTGGCGCGAAAACCCTCCGGGCGGCGGGTCTTTTGTCCGTGGCCTGCGTTGGCTCGGTCCTTACAGCCCGCGTTGGGGATGCTCGGACCTCGCCGCCTTGGCCACAGCCAAAATCCCTCGCCGCAGGACCCCGCGCAATTTTCGGACACGCTCTAAGATTCCTCGTGAGCTATCTCAGAAAGAACGGTCGCGGCGCGTTCGAGATGGGGTGAACTCAACCGCCGGCTCGGTGCTTTGAAAAAACGGGAGAGGGCCGGGGCGAGGTGGAATCGAAGAACGCCACGTAAGGCTCGCCCCGCGCCTCACGCAACAGCAGCAGCGCCAGTTCTCGAATGTGGTAATCGCCCCACATCGAGCTCTCGCCGTTGGGGACTTTCTGGCCGCGCGCGACATAATCCCAGCCATTGGGCCGGTGATAGACCGAGTGCAACAGGAGGCCCTGGTGACGCGGGTCGGCCGAAAGGTACGGTTCGCCCAAGAGCGTCTTCGCCACGGTCAACCCCGCCTGCCGATAGCGGGCGCCGGACTTCTTCTTGCCTTTTCCCATCAGATATTTGCCAAGCCGGAGGAGACCTTGCGCCGCAATGGCGGCGGCGGAACTATCCACTGGCTCCCAAGGATTGAATGGATCGGATGCTTGGCCGAGGTAATTTCCCAGGCGATGGAGATTCGGCGCCCCGGTATCCCACATCGGGACGCCATCCGCACAAGCGTTCGCGAGGTAAAAGTCCGCGGTTGCGAGCGCGGCCTTGTGCATTGATTCCAAAAACAGGTTGTATTCCCGGGGCACGGAGTCGTGGCGGGTCGCCTCGTCGAGGTCTTCGTCCGTCACCGATTCGAAGAACTCCAGTTGTTCGGCGAAACCCAGGACCGCCCAGGCCAATCCCCGCGTCCAGGTGCTGAACGGCGAATAGCCTTGCTGCGAACTGGGGCAGCGGTAGCTGCCGTCGTTCGTGTTGAAGATGCTCTCGTGCGCTGTCCGACCGCGCACGTCATAGGCGTCCCGGCCTTCGCCGTAATAGACGTTGTATTTCGCGGTGGTAGCCGCGTGCTCGACCAAACGTTCCAGCAGGGAGATCTTTCGGTCGCGCTCGCCCATCAGGACATGGCCGAGCTGATGAGCGGCCGCCAGGGAACGAAGCGAACGCATTGTGTCGATGAACAACGAGTGCGGGCCGTTGAACGAATAGATGTAGCCGCCGCCCTCCACCGTCGTGGACCACCGCGCCGCTTGCACGGCCCCGGAAACTTTGAGCGCCAGCTCGCAGAAGTCCTTTTCGCGGTCGTTGAACGGGATTTTCCCTTCGCGCATCAACCGCAGCAGATTGCCGTAGGTCGAAACGTTGTTGAAGCCGTGATCGTGCACGCCGACGTGCGAAACGTGCGTCGCCATCAGTTGGACGGTTTTCGAGCGGCCGATTTCCAGGAACCGTTTCTCCCCCGTGGCGTCGAATTGCAGCAGGGCGGAGCCGAACTGAAATCCCCGCGTCCATTCGGTCCAACCGCGCGTGGTGTATTTTCCTTTGACCGTGAAGACCGGGGTTCCTCGGGCGGGGTTCCAGGTTCGCTCCAGGCTAAGGATTTTCGCTGCCGACAGCTCGAAAAGGCGCTCGCTGGCGCGAACGAGTTTTTGGGGAGTCAGAGTGAGATCGATGTGGAGCGACATGGTTTCTAAAACGTGAAACGTAAAACGTAAAGGGCGTAACGCTCGGCTTACGTTTTACGTTTTAGGTTTTACGCTTTACGTTTCCGGTCCTGTCACGGCTGAGTGCGTCCACATGTTCCGGGCCAACGCAGAATCAGGTTTCCTCCGGGTTGACGCCCAGGCGGCGGAGTTTCTCGGCCAATCGCTCGGCGCGCAGACGCTCCTGCTCGGCGCGCAGATGTTCTTGCTCGGCCCGTCGGCGTTCCTGGTCGGCCCGCTGCCGTTCCTCGGTTGAACGCCGGAGCAGTTCAAGGTGCGTTTGGAACGCCGTGCCATCAGGCCTCTCCACCTTCAACCCGTCCGCCGTGAGCCAGAACCGGACTTTGAGGCGTGGACTTTGGAATCCTTCCACGTTCGCCAGCGGCTCCAACCGATCACCACGCCGCAGCCAGGCGCGAAATTCCTTCTTGTCCGGATCATAGAGGTAATACTCCTCGACTCCGTATCGAGTGTAGGCGTTGAATTTATCCAGCATCTCCAGGGCGGTGTTGTTCGGGGAAAGCACCTCAAAGACAACCTGCGGGGCAACCCCGCCTTCCTCCCACTGTTTGTAGCTTCCGCGGAACCCCATGGGCCGGCCAAAGGCAACCATCGCGTCCGGCGCAATCGAGATGTCCACGCGGCCCTGGACGGGGTACCAAAGCAAATCGCCGGCGACGAACACATTGGGGTCATCCGCGAAGAGCGCTTTGAGGTTTTCTACCAACAGCACGATCCAATTGAACTGCTCGGTGTTCTCCGCCATGGGTTTTCCATCGCTTTCCGGATAGAAGACTTCGCCGGGCTTAGGCCAGGTGCGAACGGTGTGAACTTGTGCCGGCATATAACTTCAAGATAGGCCCAGCAAACTGCACTGAGCAAGGCGATTCTCCCCGAGTCCTGGAGTCCCCTAAAGTCTCCTCAGATGAAATCCGCCATCCACGTTGATGACTTCGCCCGTGCTGAAGGGGAAGGAGTCCTGGGCGATGGCGGCAACGGCTCGTCCGACGTCCTCGGGCACGCCCCAGCGCCGGATAGGCGTCAATCCGTCGGCAATCAGTTTGTCGTATTTCTCCCTCACACCCGCCGTCATGTCGGACGCGATTATGCCCGGAGAAATCTCAAACACGTTGATGCCGTGCTCCGCCAGGCGCACCGCGTAAAGCTTGGTCAGCATGCCGAGCGCGGCTTTGGCCAGGCAGTAATCGCCCCGATTGGTGGAGACGGTGTAAGCGCTGATGGATGAAATCGTGATGATCTGCGGCCGGTAATCCGGCGGCGGGACGGCGGGATCGGCGGGTTGGACGGTTGATCTCTCCGCCTGGACTTGCTCGATCATCCATCGGGCCGCTTGCTGCGTGAGGAAATAGGGGCCTTTCAGGTTGATGGCCATGAGGCGATCAAAATTCTCTTCCGTCGCCTCCAGAATATCCGCCCGCCCGATCGAAGTGATGCCGGCATTGTTCACGAGCAAATCGAGCCGGCCAAACCTCTCTTTGGTGAACTCCAGAAGGCGGCGGCGGTCTGGGGCTTGACCGACATCCGCCTGGCAGGACTCCGCACGAATCGGGTGTCCGCTCGCACGCGCGGCCTCCAGGCAACCGGCCACGGTCTTGTCCGCGGCGTCTTTGTTTCCCGCGTAGTTGACCACCAGATCGAATCCGATCTGCGCGAGGTCCAGCGCGACGCCGCGCCCAATGCCGCGAGAGGCTCCGGTGATCAAGGCAACGCGGTTCATGCCGGCGAGAGAATATCGCAATGATCTCAAAAGTAAACTGACACTCTGACGCGGCTGACGCGGACAGTGCATCTACAAGTTCTCGGTTCCATGAAGGCCCTGGCTGGGTGGGCGGGTTGGGTGAAAGTATGATGCCCGAACTGACAGACCAATGCGTCCGATGCAAGAAGACGTGCCAGACGGATGAGCTTCGCACCTTGTCGGAACTTGGTATGTCCCTCGTGGCGATCAGCCAGATGGGTCTTCCCAAGGACGAATGAGCCGGGAGCCTCCGAATTGAGTCTCGCAAAATCAACCGGCGTTGCTAAACAAAGTCCGGCACTTGAACGTATGCCCTCAGTTGAAGTTGGGGCGAGGACTCCCGCCGAGCCAATGCCATCGAAGAAAGGCTCCGCAGGAGCGTCGCCCCACCGTCGTTAGCTGAGGGGGATACACTTGAACACTTGAACATGGGAAGAACAACACGAAGACCGAGGAAGCGCGGTGTGATCTGGCTGCTTAGTGCCATTGTGTTTCTCGCGCTACCGGACGCTTCCCGCGCCGCGCCTGCGCTAGACCCGGTCGAAGTCGAGGGCCAGCCGCTGGCGGCGAACGTGGAACGGCTGACGCAGGCGCTGGATTTTCTGGGCGCCCCGCTGGCCGCCGAAACGAGGAAGGCGCTTGAACCCGCGCTACCATCCCGCGATGGGCGGCGGATTCAGGAACTGCTCGATCCGCACGTGCTGTTCGTCGTGACTTTGAATCCGGAAGTGCGCGTGAAAGTTTCACGAGGCCCGGCGTCGGCGCGATTGCAGCAGATGGGATACACGCCCGTGCTGGTCAAAGTCCTCAACGAAAGCACCTCCACTCATCCGCTCAGAATCTCCAGCCCGCAATCCGGCCCGGTCTATGCCGGCGTAGCCAAACTGAGCATGCAGCGGCAAAAGCAGGAGCAACTCCGCGAAAATGAGAATCTAGCCGGCCGCGCCGATCGCTTTTTGCAGGTGGAAATGTTCGGAGGCCCGCCGATGACGCCGAATCTGAGCGGACTGAAGGTCGAGTATGCCCTCGCGTTGCTCTACAGCCACGAAGCGGGAATGCGCGAAGCCACGATTGGTTTTGACGCCGGGCAAGGCACGCAAGACCTGGGTTTTCGCGCGGAAGTTCCGGTGTTGTTCAACATCCGGCCGGCGATTCCGGTGAAGATGTCCATCCGCGATTTCGACGGGAAGCCCACAACGGCCCGCCTCATGTTCCTGGACCGCTCCGGCCATGTTTATCCTCCGCAGGCCAAACGCCTCGCCCCGGACTTCTTTTTCCAAAAACAAATCTACCGGCAGGACGGCGACTCGGTGTTGCTCCCGCCGGGGGAGTTCGTCATGTATTACGGACGCGGCCCGGAATATCGCTGGCTTCAACGGACGGTGGTGATCCCGCGCGAAGGCCCCGCGGCACTGGCCGCGCGCCTGGAGCGGTGGGTCAATCCCATGGAATATGGGTTCTTCGCGGGCGATCATCACATCCACGCCGCGGGCTGCGCGCATTACACGTCGCCGTCCGAAGGCGTGCTCGCGAAAGACATGTTCCTGCAAGTGAAGGGCGAGGGTTTGAATGTCGGCTGCCTTTTGACCTGGGGGCCTTCGTTCGATTTTCAGAAGCAATTCTTCGAACCGACCGCGAACCAGTTGAGCGAGCCATTGACCGTGCTCAAGTACGACATCGAAGTGAGCGGCTTTGGCTCGCAAGCGCTCGGCCACGTTTGCTTGTTGAATCTCAAGGAGCAGATTTATCCGGGAGCGAACGGCAGCCAGGGCTGGCCAACCTGGACCACGCCCGTGCTGCGCTGGGCCAAGGCGCAAGGCGCTTGCACGGGCTACGCGCATTCGGGCAGCGGCCTCCAAGTCAATCCGGTGGCCGCCGCCAAACGCCTTCTCGCCCAACTCGACTCCGACAAGAACGGACGCCTCCACGCCGAAGAAGCGCAGCAGGGTTTGCTGCCCGAAGATTTCGAAAGCACCGATGCCAACCGGGACGGCCATCTTTCGGAAGCAGAATTAGTCCAAAGCGTGGACCGCGCCGCGGATGGTTTGCCCAACCTGGCGATTCCGGAGTTGAACAGCGTGGGCGCGCAGGAAATCTTCGTGACCACCGCGAAAGGCTTGTGCGACTTCATCAGCGCCATGGACACGGCGCGGCTTTTGGAATGGAACTGCTGGTATCATCTGCTCAATTGCGGCTTCCCCTTGAAGGTGAGCGGCGAAACGGACTTTCCTTGCATGAGCGGCACCCGAGTGGGACAGGGGCGGGTTTATGTTCAGCTCGGGAAGATTGCGCGCGTGGATTTCGCGGAATGGTGCAAGGGAGTCGCCGAAGGCCGCTCGTATGTCTCGGACGGTTACGCGCACGCGCTGGAATTCCGCGTCAACGGCCGGACGCCTGGAGAGGCCCTGGCGCTTGCTCAACCTGGCGCCGTCAAAATCACCGCCAAAGTGGCTTTCAGTTCGGAAACGCCGTTGGAAGTCGCTTATGGCGCGGCGCGGCCTGCGGGCGGGATGAGGTTGGTGGGAGACACCGTGAACCTGCACGAGCCGGTGAATCGGTCCGGGAATCCTTCCTTCGCCGAGAAACAACGTCTGGTTGAACTTGTCGTGAACGGCCGCGCGGTGGCGTCACGGCAAGTTCCCGCGGACGATCGGGTGCACGATTTGGAGTTCTCCGTGACGATCGAGCGCAGCAGTTGGATTGCGCTGCGGCATTTCCCGCAGTTCCACACGAACCCGGTCAACGTCCTGGTGGGAGGCCGGCCCATCCGGGCTTCCCGGCAGAGCGCGCTCTGGTGCATCGGATGCATCGAACAGCTCTGGCGTTCCCGCGGCCAAAGCATAGCCGCGCCGGAGCGCGAGGAGGCGCGCCGGACGTTTTGGGAAGCCATCGACCGCTACAAACAGATTGCCGTAGAAGCAGCCCTCCCATGAACCTGTTGGGTAGGGACGGATGGGCTTCCCAAGCCCCGCCATCAGTTTCCCCAGAGAGAACTTTCGCTTCGCGAAATGCGGACCACTCCGTCCCTGACTTTGACTCAACGACCAAGAGGACAACTCCCGGGACGCAGTGAGCGCCGACGTCTCATGGAGACGCTGGTTGTTCGATCAGCGTCTTGGCCTCCCGCATGAGCGCCTGCGCGATGATCCAGTCGATCCAACTGCCGCCGAGGTCGCCGTTTTCAAGACGCGGCATGTGCTGGCGCGCATATTCGACACCACGGGCCAGCTCCTGGCGCGCTTCGGCGGTTTGATTCGATTGCCGGAGCGCCATCGCCAGCACCATGGAAGCTTCGACACTGCGCACTTGATGGTCGGACTGCAACGCCTTCCGACTCCACCGAATGGCGCTCTCATGCTGGCCTTGCCGATAAGCCGCCAGCCCCGCCGCCAGTTCGAGCCACCCATGGGCCTCGTACTGCCGGGCCGTTTGCTCAACCAGCTCCACCCATCGTGCCATGATCGTGGGGCCGACTCCGGCGGAAGGGAGGATGAGGCAGTCCTTTATCATTCGTTCGGCGACTTGCGGTTCGGTAGTGGCCCCGAAGCGGGCGACCATCTGCCGGCAGATCTGTCGATAGTTGGTGAACTCGCCGACCTGGACAAACAATGCGGCCAGGCAATGGTAGGTCCCCTGCGGCTCCGGATCGAGCGCGAGAGCTCGGTTCAAATCTGCGATGGCTTCCTCCCAACGGCCTCGCCTACCGGGTTCATGGGCCGAGTGCAGGTCCTTTCGGAACAGAAGACTTTCCATGCCTCTCGCCTCCTGTTCGCAGCAACGCCAGCGTTGCCCAGCCCGTCGTCGAAATCCGTTGCGCGTAGCTCTCTCCGCCCGAAGGCCGCGTCGTTTCCGGCCAACTGCCGTTGGGCAATTGCGTCTGCACGAGATATTCGCGGCCGCGCCGAATCAGGGCGCCCACATCCGGCGCAGAGCGCAATCCTGCCAGCGCCAAAAGCACGACCGCAGTGTCAAAGGGTTCCGGAGGCGAATCGACGTAAGGCCCCCAGCCGCCGTCGAGAGTTTGCGACCGCCGAATTCGATCCAGACATTCCTTTCGTTTCGCAACCGACTGCGGATCGCTGCGGCGCGCCAAGCCTATGACCACCGCTGCGGAGTCAAGAACGCTCACCACGGGAGCCTCCACGAGCCACGCTTCCGCTTTTCGCCTGGATTCGAAGATTCGATTCTCGCGCAGCGGCGACAGAGCTTCCAGGACCGCGACCGTCGCCAGATGTGTTCCATACGTCGCGGGTGAACCCAGCGCGCTCACCGGTTCGATGAGCCAGGCGCCGTTTGCGTTCTGTTCGGGCGCCAGTTTGCGCGCGGCGGCCAGGATCTCGCCTCGATCTTGGACATGTTTGGTCTCGATGGCGGCTGCCAGGGCGGCGGCGAATTGAATGGTCGCGAGCCGTTTGTCGCTGAAGCCGGGATCGCCCTTATTGTTTTCCCATTGATCGGGTCGCCGCAACCAGGCGGTCGTGTCTGCGAGCGCGCTTGGCGGAACTTGAAAACCCAGGGCCGATGCGACGTACAAAGCGCGGACGGCGTCGCCGTTGTTGTGGCAAGAGAAACAGTGGTTCTCCCGCGGCCAGCGCGGAACTTCCCGGACCAGAAAAGCCACGGCGCGCTCTTCGGGAGTGGATGGCGGAACGACGCCTCTCTTCTTCAGCGAATCAACCGTGCATCCCGGCGCCCACAAAACCAGCGCCAGGAACCAGGCAATACCCGCGACACGCATCTCGGAATTCTTGTGGACTTGGCGGCAAAATCAAGAGGCAGTTGTCAGTTAGCTGACAACTGACAACGGATAACTGATAACTGATAACTGATAACTGGGGACGGAGACGGGAGTTTTTTCATTGTGCGTCCGTCCAATGCGTGAGAACTGAATTGACCATATGAAACGAATCCTGCCCCTCTGGCTCCTCACAAATCTCTCCTTGCTCGCCTGGCCGATGCTCGCGGCCGAACCTCAGACCGGCGGCGGCGGCGCGCCAACCCGCCCGGCGGCGCTCCCGCTCTCCGAAGTCATCCTCTACTCAAGTGGCGTCGGCTATTTCGAGCGCACCGGCGAAGTCGAGGGCCGCGCGAAGGTGGACCTGCGCTTCAAAGTCGAGGACATCAATGACCTTCTGAAGAGCCTGGTGGTCCAGGATTTCAACGGCGGCCAGGTTACGACCGTCACCTACGGCTCGCGCGATCCCATTGCCAAAACCTTGAAAAGCTTTGCCATCGATCTGACCGAGAATCCCACGCTCGGCCAGTTGCTCAATCAAGTCCGGGGCGAAGCGGTCGAAGTGATGCGGCCTGGCCCTTTGACCGGCACGATCCTGGGCGTCGAACACAAACTTCAGCCCGCGGGCGAAAACAAAACGGTTGAGGTGGAGTTTTTGAATCTGCTGACGGCGGACGGCTTGCAGTCAATTCCTCTGCCGCAAATCCAACGGATCAAGCTCAGCAACGAACGGCTGAACGCGGAACTTCGCCAGGCCCTGGAAGCGCTGGGCGCCAGCCACGACACGCAAAAGAAGACCGTCTCCGCCCTTTTCGACGGCAACGGCAAACGCAAAGTCGCCGTCTCCTACATCGCGCAGACGCCGGTGTGGAAGACGAGTTATCGCCTGGTGCTCGACGAGAAAGAACCGCCCTTCTTGCAGGGTTGGGCGATCGTGGAAAACACCAGTGACGAAGATTGGACCAACGTTCGCCTGTCGCTCGTTTCCGGACGTCCGATCTCGTTCATGATGGATCTGTACCAGCCGCTCTACACCACCCGGCCGGTGGTCGAGCCGGAGCTTTACTTGTCGTTGCGTCCGCCGGTTTACAGCGACAGCCTCGAAAAACGGGAAGTGGACAAACTGGCCGAGCTGCAAGCCGATCGCAAAGCCGGAGGCTTCGCCGACGGAGGCCGCGCCAAAGGCCAGAGCGCTCCGGCGGCTCCGATGGCTGCGGAGCCGGATGCGGCGTTGACACTCAGCCGCACGGAGTCGACTCGCGCTCTCCGAGACACCGAATCCCTGGGGCGCCGCATGAATCTCAGGCAGGGCCTGGCCTCAACCAGCGAGGGCGCAGAAGCCGGCGAACTTTTTCAGTACCAGATCACCACGCCGGTGACGCTGGCTCGCCAACAGTCGGCGATGCTGCCCATCATCAATCAGAAGATCGAAGGCGAGAAGGTTTCCATCTACAACGCGAACACCCACGCCAGGCATCCCCTGAATGGACTGAAGCTCAAAAACACCAGCGCACTCCATCTCATGCAGGGACCGATCACGGTGTTTGACGCCGGGACTTACGCCGGGGACGCCCGGATCGAAGATCTCGCGCCGGCCCAGGAACGTTTGCTGAGCTACGCGCTGGACCTCAAGGCCGAGGTTGAATCCAGGACCACGGCCTCATCGTTGGACCTGGTCTCCGTCAAAATCCAGAAAGGCGTTCTCATCGCGAGCCGCAAATCGAGCGAGGAAAAAACTTACACCCTCAAGAATCGCGACCGGAAAACGAAGCGCATTCTGATCGAGCATCCGCTCCGCCCGGATTGGCAATTGGTGGAACCGAAGGAACCTTCCGAACGCGCGCGAGACGTCTATCGGTTTGCCTTGAACGTGGAAGCCGAGAAGCCCGCCAGGCTGGTGGTTCGCGAAGAGCGGCCATTCAGTGAAACCGCGCAACTGCTCAACTCCAGTCCTGAAACCATCGCCATCTATTTGCGGGCGCAAAAGATTGCCCCAAGGGTTCGTGAAGCGCTGCAAGAAGCGGCCTCCCTTCGCGAGCGCGTCAGCCAGACGGCCAGCGAACGCAGCCGGCGCGAGCAACGGATCAAGGAAATCACGGACGAGCAAGCGCGCATCCGCGAGAACATGGCGCGCGTCAATCAGCAATCGGAGCTTTACAACCGTTACGTCAAGAAATTCGACGAACAGGAAACCGAGTTGGAAAAGCTGCGCCAGGAAATTGAAACGCTGAAGTCCACGGAAAAGGACCGCCAGCGCGAGTTGAATGAGTTCCTCATGAATCTCACGGTGGAGTGAGGCGCGGGGGAAGCACTTCGCTGGCGTTGAGGAGTTGCATGGTTTGCGGTCCCATGCCCAGCGCGAGAATCTTGTGCCCATGAAACCTGACGGTAGGGCGAGCCTGGCCCCAGCGAGCCGAGTCGGACGTGTTCCACGCACGTCGAGCCGTGTCTGACGTGTTGGGAATACGTTGGAGGCGGCTCGCTGGGGACAGTCTCGCCCTACCGAACTCGAACTTGAGAATTGCTGGAGTGACGGAGCGCGAACGCGCGACGCATCCTTGCCAAGCGCGGGGTTGACGATTACCTTCCAGCCGAACTCGAATTGACCGCCATTCGTTTCCGTGAAGCAAATCGTATGAAAAAACGCGTCCTCTACACCGTTCTCCTGGTCGGGCTCGGCCTGAACATTTTCGTCGGAGCGCAAATCTATCTGGGTTCCGCCCAGGCCGCCGAAAAGAACAACCTCTACAAGCAGATGGAGCTGTTCGTCGGCGTGCTCGACAAGGTCCGCAAAGAATACGTGGATGCGGACAAAGTATCCATCGACGATCTCATTCACTCGGCGCTCAAAGGGATGATCAATGCGCTCGACCCGCACAGCGAGTTCATGGAGGCGCGGAATTACACGCGCCTGAAGAATGACACGGAAGGCGCGTTCGGCGGGATTGGAATCGAGATCATGCGGTTGCGGGACAACTTCCTGACGGTCGTCGCCCCCATCGAGGATACGCCGGCATTTCGGGCCGGAGTCTTGAAGGGCGACAGAATCATCAAGATCGATGGCAAAAGCACGGAGAAGTTCACAACCACGGACGCGGTTCAAAAGCTGCGCGGCGAACCCGGCTCGGAAGTGACCATCACCGTCGTCCGTTCCAATTTGCCGGACACCAAAGATTTCACCCTCAAGCGCGCCGTGATCAAGGTGGACACGGTCAAAGACATTGAAGGCCAGCGGACGTTTCCAATCGGCGAGGACAAGATCGGCTACGTGCGCCTGACGCAATTCGGCGAGCACACCACTTCCGAACTCCAGGATGCGCTGCGCAAACTCAAAGCCCAGGGAATGGAAGGATTGATCCTCGACTTGCGGACCAATCCCGGCGGCCTTCTGGACCAGGCCGTGAAAGTTTGCGAACTGTTTGTCCCGCGCGGGCAGCCGATCGTCTCGACCGAAGGCCGCGCTCCCCAATCCAAATACGAATACATTTCCCGGGGCCGCGATCAATACGCGGACGTCAAGATCGTCATTCTGGTCAACCTCGGGAGCGCGAGCGCTTCGGAGATTGTAGCGGGTTGCCTCCAGGATTTGGGCCGCGCTTTTGTTATGGGTGAAAAAACCTTCGGGAAAGGCTCCGTCCAGAGCATTGTGCCGCTCCAGGACGGTTCCGCGCTGCGCTTGACCACCGCGAAATATTACACCCCGAGCCACAAGGTCATTCATGGCAACGGGATCACGCCGGACAGTGTGGTCCCCATGTCCGAGGAAGACGAACTGTTGCTGGCGTACAAGCGGATTCCCAACGGGATCGAATCTTTGGAACCGGAGCAGCGCGAGAAGGCCCGGCAGATCTCGGATGTCCAACTCGACCGCGCGCGCGACTTTTTGAAGGGCGTCCTTCTGTTCAAGGACCGTGGCCAATTCTCCAAGAAACTTGCGGAGAAGCGTTGACAATCGCTGACTTGCTTTCCCTCCCCATGAACCGGGTAGGGCGAGCCTGTCCCCAGCGAGCCGATCCGGACGTGTTCAAAGCATGTCGAGCGGCTCGCCCGGACGGACTCGCTCTACCTGGTTCATGGGTCGTGTGCATGGAACCGAGGCATGGCAGTCCCATGAAGCACCTCACGACGAGTGCAAAAAGTATGTCCCGTACGGGACATACTTTTTGTCATTTGTCCAGTGGGCGTCAGGATTTGCCGGTGCCTCTCCCTCACCCCGGCCCTCTCCCACTGGGAGAGGGAGTTCTGAATGCGCCTGTGCTACCCCCGCGGCTCCGCCGAAACACGTGACTGTTCTCGCGATCGAAACTTCCTGCGATGAAACCAGCGTGGCGGCCGTGCGGGATGGCGCGATCCTCTCCAACGCCGTCTCTTCCCAAATGCAGATGCACACCGAATACGGCGGCGTCGTGCCCGAACTCGCCGCGCGCGAGCATCTCCGCAAACTCCTGCCCATGGCCCGAACCGCGCTTCAAACCGCGCTCCTCGAGGTCCGGCAGCTCGATGCGGTCGCGGCCACGCGAGGTCCCGGTCTGCCCAGCGCCTTGATGGCCGGCTTCCAGGCGGGCCAGGCGCTGGCGTATGCGTTGCGCAAGCCTTTCGTTGGAATTCATCACCACGAGGCGCATCTGTATTCCCCGTGGATCACGGGCAATCCGCCAGCCGCCGATTTCGCGGCCTTTCAACCTTCGGTTTCGTTGATCGTCAGCGGCGGGCACACGTTGCTCGTCCACGTGGAAGCGGAGCTGCGGCACCGCGCGCTCGGTTCCACCATCGATGACGCCGCGGGCGAGTGCTTCGACAAAGTCGGGAAATTGATCGGGCTGCCATACCCTGGCGGTCCGGAGATCGATCGCCTTGCCGAGGGCGGGAATCCAAACGCATTTTCCTTCCCGCGTCCGCTGATCGCGGAGGCGAACGATGATTTCAGCTTCAGCGGATTGAAAACTTCCGTGCGCTACTTCCTGCGGGATCATCCGGGACTGCTCGACACCGCTCAATCGATTCGCGATCTGTGCGCCAGCGTCCAGGCGGCGATTGTCGATGTGCTCGTGTCCAAAACCATCCGGGCGGCCCGGCGGTTGGGAGTGGGATGCATCACGGCTTCGGGCGGCGTCACGTGCAATCGGGCGCTCCGCCGAGAACTCGCGAACGGGTGTCAACGGCAGAATCTCACTCTGCGCCTGGCAACACCGGGATTGTGCACGGACAACGCCGGCATGATTGGCGTGCTGGCGGAATGGAAACTTTTGCGCGGCCAGCCGGCGACGGACTTTGAGGCGGACGTTTCCCCCAACTGGGCGCTTTCATGACGTTTCAAGTTTCAGGTTCACTGATTACTGATTACTGGCAACTGACCACTGACAACTGACCTGCCACACGGATGATTCAAGATCGCGTGTATAACGAAGCGTGGTCTGAGCGAAGCGAGGAAAAAAACTGGACAAACTTTGCGCGCCGTGATTTTTTTCCGGCATGCCGCCACCTCTGCGATTGCCCAATGCC
>VHCZ01000116.1 GCA_016871535.1 Verrucomicrobiota bacterium | reverse complement strand
CTGGCCGGCTGCGGCGTTGCTCGTCGGTCACAGCCCCAAAACGGGGATGCTCCCTCCTCGCGCCTTGCATCCGGCCAGGCGGCGCTCCCGCCAAAACCGGAAGTTATTTTTGCACAGACCCTAAGCAGGGCGTCATAAACCGCGTGACCCTCCGGCATTTACGCGCGTTGGGTGCGTAATCGACCGCGGATGCTGCGGATGGGCGCGGATAAGAGTGAGGCACGGATGAACTGATTTTCATCCGCGTGATTCGCGTAATCCGCGGTTTTCCTGGCGGTGATCTCGCCGCGAGGCGCACTTTTTTTGTGAGGATACAGAAGCTCCTGTTGCGGCTTTGCCCCGCAGTTCGTTAGGACCTTGATAGACATTGGCAACTCGGGGCAACTGGGGCAATGCGAGCTGGCAATTCTTGCAGATCGCGGCGGGCTCTGCTAAGGACGATCCTCATGTCCCGCAAAACTCTCCTGCCCGTTCTTGTGCTTGGTTTCACTCTTCCATTGCATGGGCCGCGCGACTGTGCAGCGGATGACGCGTCGCTCGCTCGCCGCGCTTTCGGCGGTGTGCAACCGCGGGTGTCCCCGGACGGTGAGACCATCGCGGTTTCTTACCAGGGCGCCATTTGTCGGGCGCCACGCGCAGGTGGGACCCTGACTCGGTTGTCTCGCGCCGAAGGTTGGGATCTCGCTCCCGCGTGGTCGACGGACGGGCAACGCCTCGCCTTTGTCAGCACTTACAACTTTTTCCTCGGCCAGCTTCGCGTGATCCAGGCTGCCGACGGATCGCCAGTCCGGCTGCCGAACGAAATCCGGGCGCGAGGCAACGTGGAATTCCATCCGGACGGCCAGCGCGTGCTTGGCATGTTCAGCGCTTCGGGGCAACCGGACCGTCTGACGTGGTGCGATTTGAAAAGCGGAGAAATCAGGCCGGTGCCCATTGAGCCGCTGGAATCGATTCATCGCGGCCGGATGCCATGGGCGCTCTCCCGCGATGGCCAATGGATCGCGTTCGCCACTTTTCCGGACCGGCCTGGGGAACAGACCGGAAACGACGGATTCGGGGCCGAACTTTGGAAAGTGCGCGCAGAAGGCGGCCAACCGCAACCCGTCGTTCAATGGCCAAGCCGCGTTTACAATTTGTGTTGGGACGCCGCCGGTCGCGGGGTGTTCGTGGCCACGGATCGCGGCGACGCCTTCAATGACGTCTGGCACATTCCGTTGGATCAACCGCTCGCCTCCGCGCGCCAGATCACGTCCGGTCAGGCGGACGAAGATTGGCCTTCGGTCAGTGGCGACGGACGCTGGCTTGTGCACACGGAGAATCACGAAGGCGCGACCGCTCTGGTGGTCCGTGATCAAAGCACCGGCCAGCCACAGACGCTTGCGCTCAATGGGATCGATTTTCGCGAGCCGACCGGCCAGCTTCAGATCAGCGTCGTGGATCACGCGTCCGGCCAGCCCACCGTGGCGAGGATCAGTTTGAAGCAAAGCCACGGCAAGTTTCACGCCCCGCTCGGCGCGCTGTACCGGTTGACCGCCGGGCAGGGCCACTTCTACTGCCGCGAACAGGCGACGCTGGCGGTTCCCGCGGGAACCTACGAACTCACCGCAACTCGGGGTCCCGAACACCGCGTCATCAAGCAAACCCTCCCCCTGGAGGCGGGCGAGACGAAGCGCGTGGTCCTGCGCCTGGAGCGATGGACTGACATGGCTGCGCGAGGCTGGTACTCCGGCGAAAATCACATCCACGCCAACTATGGCTACGGCGCCTGGCACAACACGCCGCGCTCCGTGCTCGACATGTGTGAAGGCGAAGACTTGAACGTCGGCAATATCATGGTGGCCAACTCCGATGGCGACGGCGTGTTCGACCGGCGATTCTTCTTAGGCCGTCCCGATGATCAATCGAAACCCCGGACGCTTGTTTATTGGAACGAGGAATTCCGCAGCACGATCTGGGGACATATGACGCTGATCAACCTGACCAAACTGGTCGAACCGATTTTCACAGGCTTCAAAGACACCACCAATCCGTGGGACGTGCCGACGAACGCGGACATCGCCGAGCGCACCCACCACCAGCACGGCGCGGTCAGCTACACGCACCCGGCGAACAATCGCGAGGATCCCTACGGCACCGCGTATTCCGCGAAAGGATTGCCGGTCGATGCCGCGCTCGGTCGGATCGACACGCTTGACGTGATGGGAGGCGGCTACGACGCGTCCGTCCGTTTGTGGTATCGCTTGCTGAATTGCGGATTTCGTCTTCCGGCGGCGGCCGGAACGGACTGCTTTTTGAATCGCGTCAGCAGCTATCCTCCTGGCTGGGGACGCGCTTACGTGAAACTCACGAACGGTCTCGTTTATCTCGATTGGGTGCGGCAACAGCAAGCCGGGCGAAGTTTCGTAACCACCGGGCCGATGCTGGAGTTCGAGGTCGAAGGCGCAGAGCTGGGGCAAGCGATTCGCCTCGATTCCCCGCGCGCAGTGAAAATCCGTGGCCGGGCTTGGGCGCAAAACGAATTGGACAAACTGGAATTGATTTACAATGGCCGCGCCGTTGCTCAGGGCAAGCTTTCCGCCGACAAACTCCAGGCGGTGCTCGACCAGGAGTTGCCTCTCGACCAGAGCGGCTGGATTGCTTTGCGGACCTCCAGCGCGCAACGCAGCTCAGTCGGCGTGCCCCTGAATGCGCACACGAGTCCCATCTACATCGAATTTCCAAAGCGCCCTTTGGACGCCAAAGCGGACGCCGAATTCTTCCTCGCGTGGATCGATCGCCTCGAAGCGGACCTGAAGCGACGCGATAAAATTCCGGTGAGCCTCGAACACGTGCGGAGCCAACTCAGCGAAGCCCGCGCGAAGTACCGGCAAATTGCCGGGCGGGAAACCCAACGATCGAATCGGTAATCAGTATTCAGTGATCAGGGATTGGTGTGGGATTGGGGTCACATCAGGGAGGATGTGGCGACGAGCTGTCGTTCCCCGGCGGATAGGCGCTCGACGGGAGTGTCCGGTGGATGATCGAGGCCGACCTGGCGCAAAAGTTCCGTCGTGCGGGAACGGAGGGTGCGACGATCGATCCAGGGTAGGGCAGGGATAGTGGTTCTTTGCTCGTTGTTCTTTGTTCTTTGTTCGTGGTTTGTTGTTCGTGGTTCGTTGATCGTTGCTCGTTGCTGAACGCGAGTCGTGTCGGTGCTGCCACGATCCACGAACGACGAACCACGAACATGCTTCTGACCGAGGCGTCGCGGAAAGGCGGCAAGACCAATGGCTCTTCCAGAACCGGAGGGCCGATCTCCGAATCGGCGCGAAGCCTGCCTAGGTTCGAACCGGGCCGAATCGGAGTTCGGCGCTCCAATGGTTTGGTTCTTGGCGCCTGAGCCGATGAAAACGCAACAGGCGGCTTGCCGTGAACCCTTGGGTCGAGGCTGCCGCAAGGAGGCTCACTTCTCTCCGCCTGAAAGTCAGAGCCTCCTCCCGTTCGTTTCAGCGGGAAGTTGGGAAAAGGGGTTAAGGGTCTGTACAAAAATAAATTCCGGTTTTGCTGGAGGCGATTTCGCTTTCTGGCGAGGCACGACGAAGGAGCATAGCCAGGGCTCTGCGACTGAGAGCGTGTCCGAAAATTGCGCGGGGTCCTGCGGCGAGGGATTTTGGCTGTGGCCAAGGCGGCGAGGTCTGAGCATCCCCAACGCGGGCTGTAAGGACCGAGCCAACGCAGGCCACGGACAAAAGACCCGCCGCCCGGAGGGTTTTCGCGCCAAAGGCCGCCTGGCTTCGTTGCTCCTCAGTCGAAGATCCAGGGAGGATATTCTCCTTCGTTGCGCCTCGCCATCCGGCCTTTGGCGCGAAAACAGGACCCCGCGGAATTTTCGGACACGCTCTGAGGAGAAACGAAGCCAGAAAGCGAAATCGCCCCAGCCCTCCGGGGCGGGGCCTGGCCGGCTGCGGCGTTGCTCGTCGGTCACAGCCCCAAAACGGGGATGCTCCCTCCTCGCGCCTTGCATCCGGCCAGGCGGCGCTCCCGCCAAAACCGGAAGTTATTTTTGCACAGACCCTTGGGGCAAGCGTCAAAGTCCAGGTCCCGTCAGGTAGGCGATGAGATCGGCCATGTCTTGAGGTTTGAGCGACTGCTCGAAACCTTCCGGCATCAGCGAGAGACCCGAACTGGTCAGCTCGATCAAGTCGTTCCGCAGCACTACCTCTTCCGCGCCGTTCGCATTGCGCAAGGAGAGGCTCGTGGGCGTCTCGGCGGTGATAACGCCGGTCAGTTCGCGGCCCGATTTCGTGACCGCCGAATAGCTGATGTAGCGGGTCTCCACGGTCTGGTTGGGATCGAGAATCGCCAGAAGCAACACCTGCGGCGATTTACTCGACAGGGCGCCGAGGTCCGGGCCGAGTGCAATGCCCTCCTCGCGGAACCGATGGCAACTCGCGCAATGCTGGCGGAACAAGCCCGCGCCATTAGCGCTGTCCCCGTTCAGACCGAGGGCCGCCTCGTAATCCTTCACGACTTTCTTTCGGTCCTGTTGAGCGGCGAACAGCTTTTGAGCGCGGTCGCGAATCGCGGCTTGCGAGTGGCCGGTCAGTTTCTGGCGTTGGGCCGCGTTCAATTGGCCGGCCGCGAGGTGCTCTTGCTCCAGCGCGGCCACGACTTTCTCGGTCCAGACCGGGCGGGTGAGCAACAGATCGAGCACGTCATTGTGCAAGGCCGGCAGCAACGCTCTCCAGCCCTGAAGCAGAACCTCCGCAACGGTGGGGTCGCTCAGTTTGGCCAGGTTTCCGAGCGCCGTCTTCTGCAGCGCGGTGGGAACTTGAGGCGCCAACAGTTTCGCAAGGTCCGCGATGTCCTCGGAGCGTCGATTCAGTCCGCGCCCCATCAGCCGCATCGCCGCGCCGCGAAGGGATTCCGGCGCGCGATTGTCGAGGAGCAGTTGCCGCGCCTTGGCGAACAGTGTTTCCAGCCGCCGGATGGATTCCTGAAGCTCAGGACCCGTTTGAGTTTGAAATTGAGCCAGATTCCCTCGCTCACGTTCTGCGGCATCCAGGAAGCCGGCCGCCGCCGTGATCTGCCACAGCGCCGTCCGCTCGCCGCCCGGCTGACTGGCTTGCTGGAGGGCTGCGGCGACGGCTTTCTGTTTGTCGAGGCGCGTCGCCAGGTCGATGAGTTGCTCGATCAAAGACGCGTGCGTGTCGCGGTCGGACTCCTGGAGAATCGCCGCGAGCAGAGTCTCGACGTGAGGCGGCGCCGAACTCAGGACTGCGGTTTGCACTTCCGGGTTCTGAAAGTCCTGGAGCGCGAGTTTCAAAAGAGCTTTGCCCGCGCGAGGACTGCTCCATTCACCGAGCGTGAAAGCCAACTGATATCGCACGGCAATGCTCGGATCATCCGCCAGGTTAAGAAGCGTGCCGGTGAGCGTCGGGTTCTGCGAAGTCGAGCGCCCGCTTGCTCCCCTCAAGACTGGTTCGCTCAGGCGCACGGCGTGCTGACGCACCCGAGGATGAACATCGTCCAAAGCAACTCTGAGCGCGCCCGGACTCAACGCGCCAAGACCGTCAAGCGTGCAAAGCGTTTGGAGACGCACTTTGGGATTCTTGCTCCGAGCGGCCAGTTGCTCCAGTTGGGGAACGACCGTTCGATTCCCCAGGCGATATCGCGCCCCGTATTGGACCAAAAGCCCCTGGGCGGTGTCGCGCTGCCAGCCGTTCGAGCTGTCGAGCGCGTGCGCTAAACCGGCGGCATCGAGTGGGTCGAGCTTCGGAATTGGCCTTAGTTTCGCGCCCTCCGGATAAACCCGGTAAATCCGTCCCAGGTCGCTGCCTGCGCGCAAATCAAAACGCTTCTGCGTGTCTGGCGGAATCCATTCCGGATGCTCCAACACGAGCCGATACATGTCCGCGATGTAAAGCGCGCCGTCTGGTCCGGTCTTGAGCGTGATCGGGCGAAACCAGTTGTCGGTGGACGCCAGGAATTCGCGGTCGAGTTCGTCGGCCGGGCGGCGGCTTTTGAACGTGACGCCGTCCGGTTCGAGCACCTCCCGATGCACGGCATTGTGAACCGGCTCGCTGATGAAGACGCTCGTGGCGAAGTCCGGGCCGAAGAGGTCATCCCGGTACGGCGCAGCGCTGCAACCCGAGGTGACATGATTGAGCATCCCGATGTCGTTAAATCGCTGGAGGCTTCGGCTGATGGCGAAAACGCGCGTCGATTCGGGATAATTGGCCAGAACCTTCCTCTGCGTCCTTACCGCGAGATGCGGATTGCGGGTCAAGTAGTGTTCCGGCAGGAAATAATGCCAGACCCAATTGGGATTGTTGTTTCCGAACCAATTTCCCCAGTCATCCCGCCGGCGTCCAAACTGCGTTTGGCCCTCGACGGTTTCAAACGCGGCGCGGTTCGGCGCGTCCGGACGGAATCGAAAATCACGGCCGCGGAGGTCCACGCCGCGGTCATTGATAATTGCCGCGCTGGATACCGGGCCCAGCGTTCCGACCGATCGGATTTGTCCTCCGCTGTCTCCGTTGGCCCCATAGATCCAGTTGTCGAGACCATACTCGAAGCCATTGACGCGGTGCTGCTGGTTGCCTTCGCGAAACCCAGCGAGGATGGGCTTGCGCAAATCAGCCTTCCCATCGCCGTCGGTGTCCTCAGCGTAAAAAACTTCCGGCGCCGCGCTCACCAGAACTCCCTTTCGCCAGGGCATCACCCCGGTCGGAAAATTCACGCCGTCGAGAAAAACTGTGGATTTGTCATAGCGCCCGTCGCTATCCGTGTCCTCCAGGAATCGAACCACACCGCCGGATTTTCCCTGGCCGTCGATTCCGAGCGGATAGTCGCCCATTTCCACGACCCACAGTTTGCCATCCGCGCCCCACTCGAAGGAGATCGGGTCCTTGACCAGCGGTTCGTGCGCGACCAATTCGATCTTGAATCCGCGTCGCACGCGCATCGATTCGAGCGCGGCTTGCGGCGATTTGGCTTTCGGCTGCAATCCGCCCAGCAAGTCGCCAAACGATCGGCGGTCCACCAAATCCTGAAGCGCAGCGGTATCTTCGTTCTGCACCCACAAATGGCGGGAATGGAACCACGCCCCGTTGTTCGGTGCTTCGCCGCCGCGAGCAATCATCGGGATTTCGCCCGCGTCGCCGCGCTTTCCGGAGACGACTTCGCGCGTCCAGCCCGGCTGAAATCCCAGGTAGAGCTTCGGGACAAAGAGATGAATGGAGAAGGCGCGTTCGTTCGAGAAAACGGCGTCGTCATAGCCGTCATCATTCAGATCGACGAAGCGAAAGCCCTGGTCGCGCCCTTGCGCGTCCACGAGCGCCGTGCCTCTGGGCAGGGCATAAGCAAGTTTCTTCCAGGTGCTCTCCGGCGCGGACCATTTGAAGACGGCGTTTTGCGCCTCGTTGCCGACGATCAACTCGTTGAGGCCATCGCGGTCGAGGTCGCGCAGGCGCACGCCGCGATCCGTGGATTGGGAAGCCGTCAAGACGGGTTGACCGTCGAGTTCCAGGCCGTTCAACAGCCATTTGTGGGTCACCCATCGGGCGCCGTCGAATTGCCATGCGCCTTTCGCGGAGCCGTTCACGAGCATCGTCGCGAATCCGTCGGGCGTCAGAACGCCAAATTTCACCGCCGCGTCTTGGCTGTCGCCCTCGTGGCTTGAGAACACGAGCCAGGTCGGGAACTCCGATTCCATCCATCGGCGGTCCTTGGGCGACCAGACGCGCGTCTTCCGAACCGCGCCATTGCCGATCACAACGTCCAGGTAATTGTCGTGGTTAAGATCAATCATACGGACGCCGTTGTCCTGGCCATTGGCGGCGCGCAACGGCTGGCCGGCCAGAAGGAATTTGTCGATTCGCTCCTGTGCTTCCCGGAAATTCAAGAATTTCACCTTCGTCCCGTATTTCTGGACAACGTAGTCAATGCACTCAACCATCTGGTCGGGCCGAATCCAGCCATGCGGGTGGAAAATGAACGTGAAAAGGCCTTGTTTAAGCACGGTCGCGTCGAGCGCCGCTTTCCAGTCGGCGACGGTCACGGGATTGTTCGTGCCGTGCAGATGCTGCGCTTCCCAATCGCTCGGCGCCATGGCGGGGAATTCCCAGCACAGTTTCCCGATCACGTACGGATACGGGTAATCCTCAATCGTCGTCACGAAGGAAGGGAACGGAACGTATTTCCGGAATTTCTCGCGGCCATCCGCATCCACAACGAGATCGCGAGGAAGCGACTTGTCCTTCGGGGTCGTGATATTCATGACCGAGGAATCAATGGTGAGGAAATGGCCGGCGGAAGTGCGGCGATTGAAAATCTCGGCATAAAACCGCGGGCTGGGGCTGTTGATCGAATCGCAGCAAGGCATTCGATACGCGACAGCTTTGTTGTTGGGAATGCGATGCAACAGATCGATCCCGCCGTTCACGGTGTCCACCGCGGCCTGAAAATTTCCTTTCGCCAATAGCGGGCATGGGTGGCTCAAAGTGTGGACGTCGAGCGAGAGCCCTTCCGCAAGCCAGGTTTGAAACTGCGGTTGCTCCGGGTCCAGTGCGTTGCAGTAGATGCTGACCGGCGCGCGGCCATCGATCTTCTTCAAGCGCTCCAGGATTGGACGCAAATAGGTTTCGTATTTCTTGGGATCGCGAAGATCGTCGATGGCGAGAATGACCGCGGCTTCGACACCGGGCTCGCCGATCCATTGGGGCGTGGTGAGTTTGGGAAAATCCCGATGCACGTAGAACGGATCGTTTTCATCCAGATACGCGAGGCGATTGCCGTCCGGCGGCGCGGCGGCGAGGCGTAACGACAGCACTGCGAGCATGGCGCCAATGAACCAGGCAGGGCGAGTCCGTCCCGGCAAGCCGCTCGACGCGCTTGGAACACTTCCGGCTCGGCTCGCTGGGGACAGGCTCGCTCTCCCTTGAGGTTCATGGTCAGGCGATGCGCGGCGGCGCCAGAGGACGAAGTTGGAGAATCGATTCCGGAGAATGATCAGTCGAGTGCGCATAATGAGCTCCAAAGAGTTTTCGAGTGGCCTGTTTGCTTCGAGCGGGCCATGGACTCAAGTTCACCGAAGAACATTCGAGCTTTTAGCACGACCCCGGTCCGGGAACCAGCGGCAATCCGCGACAAACCCGGCTCGGCTGACGTCAGGCTGGCGCGACCGAACGGGTGCGCGCGGGGAGTTCAAAGTTTAAGGTTTCAAGTTCAAGGTCAGTGCCTGAAAGATTGCCAGAAGGCCGTGACAGGACCGTTCACTTTCTATTCGCGGCAGGATATTGAAGCTGTTGCCCAACAGTTCTCCCTGACAAGAACCGCGGATGAACCGTCAGCTCCTCAGGGCGGAGCAGTTCATCGAAGATTTCGACCGGCCATTTCGTTGGTACGAGATCAATGTGGCGCAGCGTTAATCTGGGCGCCCTTGATCGCGTAGCGCTTCGCGCAGCAATTGTTTCCCTCGAGAAAGCCGCGACATGACGGTTCCGATGGGGATGCCCAATTGGGTGGCAATCTGCCGGTAGCTCAGATCCTCCAGGTAGTACAGCGTCAGCACGGCGCGAAACACGGCGGGCAATTGGTCGAGCGCGCTGCGAATCGCCAGGCCATCCAGGCCGCTGAAGTGGTTTGCCGTCACGCTGGGCAGCTCGTGATCGCAATCGTCAAGCGAAGCGTGGTGGAACCGGGTTCCGCGCCGCTGAAGAAGTCGATTCTCTGCCCGGCGCGCCTTGGCGCGTGTCTGAGAATTCAATCTTGGGTAGCACAGGCGACCCGCCTGTTCCGACTGGCGCCTCGCCAGTCGAAACGTCGCTGAAACCATCGTACGGAGTGGAACGGTTTAGTTCGATTGAATGGAGTCGGTGAGGGCGCCGACTCCAGCACGGAGGACCTTTGGGATCGGTTTTTCCCCTCTCTCCGGCTCTCTCCCCACTCGTGCCTCGCGGGGAGGGAGTGAAAAACTCGCTGAGCGCTTCCCGTGCCGAACAGAACTGGTGGGGCGCGTGCGCTACCCATCCGGCCTGAGTCGTTCCGCTTCAGCGATCGCGCTGGTTTTGCAGCGCTTGCTTCATGCGCCGTTTGGCGTTGTCGGTCAGTCTCTGGGGTGCAGCCATCGCCATGTGGTCGGCGTAGCGGGGCGCGGCGCGATGAATGAAATGGAGATGCCTCGCGTAGCGTTGGTACCAGACGCAAAGGAGAAAGTGAACGCGCATTTGAAAACGCTGCTTCCGCGGGAGCGTCCGGTCGAGCGATTGAGAGGCCAGTTGGGTCACTTCCTTGCAGGTCAGAACCCGGCGCCAGAGCCAGCTCAACATCTGCGTCTTGATGGAGGCGAGCGCTTTCATGTTGGATCAGGTCTTTCCGCCTCGCCGCCCGAACCAGTTCGCTTCGAGGCAGCGGCGCAGCGCCATGCGCGCGCGATGAAGCATGACCCAGAGGTTGTTCGGCGTGATGTTCAAGAGCGCGCAGATTTCGTCCGTAGAAACTTCGTCCATTTCGCGGAGGAGAAAGACCCGTGAAACTTTCACGGGCAATTTCGCCGCGCAATCGTGGAAGGTTTTCCAGAACTCGGCGTTGTCGAGATCGGCCCCGGGATTTGGAGTCCACTCGATCGGTCCGAGTTCGTGAATCCAGGCGTCCCGGAATGGCCCGTCCGGGTTGAAGCGTTCTTGCTGCTCATCGCTCAAGAATTCCAGGTCGGTGAAGGACGATTCGCGGCCGGCTTTCCGATAATGATCCACGATTTTGTTTTTCAGAAAACCCGCCTCGGCTTGAAAGAAGCCTGTGGCCGGCAAGTATTCCCAGCGCAAGCCAGCGGAGACGTTCTGTCCGTTCGGCTGCGCCTCCTGATACTCCGGCAACGCCGAGAAGTGTTGGCGGTAATACTCGTTGAGCCAGGCGCTGCGGTAATCCGCAAAGCCGTCGTAGAATCCGCCTGCCCCCAGCAGCGTGAGCGGCGCAAAGAGGCGCTGCTTGAGGCCGGCTTGCAGCGCATTTCGGTTTTCGCTCACGGAGCGGTCGAAACCCAGGAAATCAAACGGCGCGGGGCGATAGTCCAGATCGAAGGTGTTGTGCGCGTAACTGAGGGTCCACTCGGTCGGGCCGCGGCTCTGCCCATATCCAATCGTGCCTTGCGTCAGCAGGATGTCCGACGCGAACATAGCTTCAAAGTCGGCCTCGGCTTTGTGGTTCCAACGCAGGCCAGCCGTCCGCAACTCGCGGAGCGGGGCGTTGAGGCTCTGGCGAACCTCGCCGGAGTTGGTCGCTTCTCCGGCTTGCCGCTCCGGCTGAATCCCTGGTGCAAGGGCTTCCGCCGGCTCGCCCGCAAGCAAGGCGACGCTAATGACTCCAGATGACAGCGGTGGCCAAATCATTTGTTTCCTCGTTCATCGGCAGGACGTGCATCCGGCGGCTTGCGAGCCTCCGGTGGCTGCGGCTCCGGGTTCGGTTTGGACGAGCAGCTTGGGCAAATAGGTGAAAACGGCGCTGTCGGAGAACAGCATATTGGGTTTGGAAACCAGCCGTTGCTTATGGACAGGCACGGAACCGCATCCGCAAAGTGCCAGCCAACCCGCCACCATTGCCAGGGCGGCAGCCGCTCTCCAACCGATGCGGCTGTTGAGCTGGCTTTTGCCCGGGCCGATCCCAACTCCATGCCGGAGACGCGTGCCAAAACAGTGCTTCACAGAAGATGGGTCGATTCTGCGAAGATTTCCTTACAGGGATTTTCGACTTCTCGAAGGCGGTCTTGTTCGGTGAACTGCAACTCCCACGGTCTGATCAGTAAGTGTTTTCTTTCCACATTCGGAAGAATCCTCTACATATTTCTCCATGAAATCGGACGCACTCAAACAGTTCCTCCATGTTCGCAACCAGCTCGCGCAAGAACGTTCCCGCCTTGAAGCCCGCCTTCGGGAAATAGACAACGCGCTCGGCGGAGAAATACCTACTCCGTTCCGCAACCAGAGACCAACGCTTCAGTCAGGGAAGCGAGGCGGCACAAACATCAAGCAAGCGCCACCGCCGCGGCGCAAAAAGTGGCCTCGCGGCAAACTCAAGCAGCAAATCGTCCAAACACTCAAAGCGGCGGGCAAAGACGGCGCGACGGTAAAGGACCTTGTGGAAAAGATCGGCGCACGCTACCAGAACATTTCGATCTGGTTTCTCAGGAGTGGCAAGAAACTCAAGGCCATCAAGAAGGTCGGACCCGCGAAGTACGCGTGGATCGGGCAGTAAGGATTTGATCCCGATCACTCAAGGTAGAAGCGAGTTGGTCTCTTGTTCCCTGGGGTATGCCCCCTGTTCAATTCAGACATTTCCTGCCTTGGGAAAAGTTGCGGCATGCACACTGTCGAGCGTAACGTTCCCTGTAGAGACTCTGCGCTCCGACAATTGTTCAGACGCTGCCGATGAAATTCCGAAGCGCTTCCCCTTTTTATCGATTTAACGATTTAACGATTTAGCGATGGCTCTCATGAGCATCACTTACCTCGAAGCGATCCGCGAAGCCCAGGCGCGGGCCCTGGCGGATGATCCGCGCGTTTTCATCTACGGCCAGGACGTCGGCGCGTTTGGCGGCGCGTTCAAAGCGACCAAGAATCTCGCCCAGGAGTTTCCGGGCCGCGTGATTGACGCGCCGATCAGCGAGGACGCGATTTTAGGCGCCGCCATCGGCGCGGCCATCGAAGGCATGCGGCCGATCGTGGAAATGCAGTTCGCCGACTTTTCGACGATCGCGTTCAACCAGATTGTCAATCAAGCCGCGACGCTGCACTGGCGGACGCAGGTCCCTTGCCCGATTACCGTCCGGCTGCCTTCGGGCGGGACTTCCGGCAGCGGTCCGTTCCACAGCCAGAGCATGGAAGCCATTTACGCGCATTATCCCGGCTTGATCGTCCTGACTCCGGCCACTGTGGAAGACGCTTACAGCATGCTCCTGGAAGCGGTCGCCATCGATGACCCGGTCATTTATTGCGAGCACAAATACCTCTATTACCACTTGAAGGCGGAAAGGCTCCCCACCGAAGCCATGCCGGTCGGCAAAGCGCGCATCGCGCGTGAGGGGCGCGATCTCACGATTGTGGCCTACAGCGCCATGGTGCATGAAGCGCTTGCGGTGGCGGACGAGTTGCGAACGGAAGGGACGCAGATTGAAGTCGTCGATCTGCGCTCCGTGAAACCGCTGGATACAGACACGGTGATGGCATCGGTGGCGCGCACGGGACGGCTGTTATGCGTGGGCGAAGCGTTCCCCTGGGGTGGCGTCACAGCCGAGGTCGTGGCGCGCGTCGCCAGTGAAGGATTCGATTTGCTGGATGCGCCTCCGCAACGGTTGAATGCCAAGGACACGCCCATCCCGTACCATCCCACGCTCTGGGCCGCGCATCGGCCGACGGCGCGCAGCATCGCCGCCGCCGTGCGGGATTTGTTGCGGCGCTAAGCTGAACTTCTTGCTTTGAAAATCTTCCACCAATCCTTCTCCGTATTACGAATTCAGTCCCCTCGCTCCATCACCCTGCCGGTAAGGACGCGTTCCACCGCGTCCCTGATTTTCTTTCCATCGAAGGGTCAAAAAGTCAGGGACGGAGTGGAATCCGTCCCTACCGGCTGACAGGCCAGATCATATGCCTCGAATTCCAATCATCATGCCGCAGCTCGGTGAATCCATCGCTGAAGCCACCGTCATTCAATTGCTCGTCCAGGCGGGCGACACCGTCGAGGCGGACCAGGATGTCCTGGAAGTCGAAACGAACAAAGCGACCTTGACGGTGACGGCCCCGTGCCCGGGCCGGCTGCACCAATTTCAGGTGAAGGTGAACGAAAGCTATGCCGTCGGGGCCATCCTGGGCTACGTGGACGCGACCGACGAGGTGGCGGCGCGGCTGGGATTGGACACGCTTCAACTCAAGTCGTCGGCCGAGAAATCCGGAAGCGCGGCCGAGAATGGCACCGCAGACGGCGAAAGGGGATCGGGCGTTCAACCGACCGTTCGCGGCTTGCCCGTTCCCGCGCATGCCGCCGGGGCCAGCTACATGTCACCGCGACTCAAAGCCCGCATGGCCGAACTCGGTTTGCACGCGGCCGATTTGGCCGGCGTCGCCGGGAGTGGCGCTGCCGGGCGAGTGACCATCGAGGATTTCGAGCAGTTTCTGGCCAACCTCGAACGCAACAAAATGAGCCCGGCCTCGTCGATGCGCGTGGCCGTGGCCGATGCGATGCGCCGAAGCTGGACCCGTCCGCTGGCGACCGTCGCGCTGCCCGTGGGTCTGGATGCGCTGTTAGCTCACCGAAAGAATTGTGATCCCAGACCCGGTCCGGCCCTCTACGCTTTGCGCGCCCTGGCCCTCGCCCTTGCAGAAAACAGCGCGCCAGCCGGGCGGCTTGTCGGAAACCGAATCGTGCATCCCAGCGCCATTGACATCGGGTTTGCTGTGGAAGCGGTGGAGGGCGTCTTGGTGCCTGTGCTTCGCAATGCGGACACGCGGCGCTTGAAAGAATTGACCGGCCGTTACAACGAGCTGGTCGATCTGGCGCGGCAACGCCGGCTGCCCGCGGATGCGACCGGCGGCTCCATCGCCACGGTGACGAACTTCGGCACGTTCGGCCTGACCTGGGCGACGCCCATTCCGCTGCCGGAGCAAACGCTCGTGCTGGGCATGGGCGCGGCGCGGCGCGTGCCGAACTGGGATGAGAAAAGGCAACAGTTCGTTCCGATGATGGAGGCCAATCTGACCTTGAGCTTCGATCATCGCGTGCTCGACGGCGGCGCCGCGGGGCGATTGCTGGCGCGCGTCGCGGCGTTGATCAATGAACCGGAAAAACTGTGAAGTTTTGACGTGGATGAAAAGTTCCGGCGAACACTCGGTTCGGAAATGCCTGGTTTTTCTGGGTGGCACTGCCCTCGCCATCATCGCAGTCGTTTGCGTGATTTATCTTTACTGGTTCGCGCCGCGATTTGTGGTTCGCACTTCCATGACGAACGGGCTGGAGCTATGCGTGGTCCAGAGAATCGGAGGGCCGTTTTCCTACAACACGGGGGTTTTTTATCGGAAGCCGGACGGCACGGGCGGCTGGTTCTACTACGATCACGAGGATAACTCCTGGCGGCGAGGACGCGTGGCGTTGGATCAGCAATCCAGGCTCGCCACAGTCTTTCGAGAGGATAAGCCTGTCATTGTGTTCAATTGGGAAACCGAATCCTGCAGCGTCCGAAATCATGCGTTCCAGAAGGCCGCCGGTCATGGAAGCCCTCCAACTCTTGCGTTCTGGAATCCGTTCTCCCGGCGCAATTGATTCCGTCCCCTGAAATTAGTGAACGTGGGCGAGCGTCCTCGCGATCCACTGCCCATCGACGCACGGCTCGGCAGGAGTCTCGCTCCACCGTCGTTCACTCTGGAAAAAACAGTTGGGCCCACGAAACACACGAAACACCCAAGAACTAAACGCGTTGCCAAGGAGACAATCCCGACTCATCCGCTGAGAGTCTCTGAGTCTTACTCCTTCGGCTTTCGTGCCTTTCGTGTATTTCGTGGGATCAATTGCTTTTCCAGGTTTGCTGAGGGGCTACATTGGCCAAAACCTCGACCAGGTATCGCAACTCTTCCTCGACCTGGCCGGAGTCCGTGACGGTCTGGCTGATCTCAGATCGCACCAACTCCCGAAACCGCTTTCGCAGCCGGTGAATCGCAACTTTGAGCGCGCCCTCGGTCAAGCCAAGCCGGCTGGCGGCTGCTTTTTGCGGCAGGGATTCCGTTTCCCCGACGAGCCATGGCTTGAGCGCCTCGAACTGTTCACCCTTGCCGGCCGCTTTGAATTCCGTCTCCAAAGCTCCCAGCGCTCGCTCCATCAACGCCAGCGCCCATTGCCAGTCAAAATACGCATCCGCGGGCGGACCGCTCGCAGGATCTGGAATCTGCAATTGCGTCTTGGTGTCCGCGCCGGCTTCGATGCGTTCGGGAGCCTGGCCGCCGCCGCGTTTGGCCGCGCGCGAGCGGTCGCGTTCATCGGCGAGAAAATGTTTCGCCGCCCCGAGCAGAAATGAGCGGAAGCGCCCGCGCTCCGGATCGACTTTGTCGAGACCGTGTTTCGCGAGTATCCGCGCGAAGAATTCCTGAGTGAGCTCCCGCGCAGTGTCTTCGTCGCGGCCTTCGCGGTGGATGAAAGCGAACACGGCAGCATAGTACGCTGCACACAAATCGCTCAGCGCTGATTGTGCTTCAGGGGAATCTCCTCGCGCCTCGAGGACACGCGTCCAGCGTGTCGTGCGGAAGCTGGAGTCCGGCGGTCGCGGTGTTGGATCGCTGGAAGAGATCACGGCGATTCGCTCTGGACCCACATTGAGGAAGTAACAGAAACCCAAACAGCGATGACGACCCCGATGCTCAATAGCACCGGCCAGCTCAGCGTGAGCAAAGCAATGCCGGTCAGCACCAGCAATGTGCCGGAATGCACTATGTGAACATTGCCGCCGATCGTGGTCAGTGTCGGGAGGAAACGCCACCAGGCCAAGCACGGTGAAGAGAATGCCCGCCCGATTCACCCAGCCCGGCGCGGGCAGATGGGGCTTGGAAGCCGGTTCGATAACCGGCGGCGGGGGCGCTTTCGCCGCGCTCGCGGCGGCGTCGGTCGCAATGTTTTCCACCCGCGTCTTCACTTCGCCCGCGCTCTGGAAGCGCCGTTCCCGTTCCTTTTCCAGCGTGCGCAACACCACTTCATCCACGCGCGGATCCACCGGTTTTTCCAAGCTGCGATCGATTCTCCTTCTGCATGAAACGGCGCGTAGAGCAGGCTTTCCAGCCTGGTTTTCCAGCCTGGCTTTCCAGCCTGCTGGTTTGGGCGACTTTCCAGTCGCCCGGCGGACGGGACTGGAAAGTGCGCTCAAATGCTACGCCGCAAACTTTTGTTCTCACCAGTAACCCGAATGTGCTAGGTTTCGTCCGCTCTAAATATGCTCAAATCATTACTGCTCAAAGTGGTTGCCCTCGCGATGCTCTCGGCCGTCGTCACATCGACCGCGATTCTCTATGCCGCCGACCCGGTTTTCTCCGGCCCGCAAGCAGGCGAAAAAACCACACCATTCAAAGTCGCGGACTTTACGGCTTCGACCGAAGCCAAGGAACGCGATCCCATTACGGAGAACCACGGCGCGCCAACCGCGCTGGTCTTTCTCCATGGCCTGGAACGTTCCATGGTGCCGCTCATGACCACCATTGACATGTATGGCGCAGACCAAAAGGAGAAGTTGAAAACCGAGTTCATTTTCCTGTCCGCCGACCGATTGAGTGGCGAGCAACGGCTCAAAGCGGCGGCGAGTTCCCTGAAATTGCAGTCGCGGCGTGGCGTCTCGCTCGACGGAGAGGAAGGGCCGGGCAATTACGGATTGAACAAGGAATGCCTCATGACCATCGTGGTGGCCAAGGACAACAAAGTCACCGCCAACTTCGCCCTGGTGCAGCCCGGCATCGCCGATGCGCCACAGGTCCTCAGCGCGCTGGCAGCCGCTTGTGGCGACCAGGCGCCTCCGACGGTCGAAGCGCTGCAAGCTCGCCGAGGACAACGGCCCGGCATGGCCGATCGGAGAGCCATGGCGGCAGAGGGCGCCGCGGCCCGAGGCGAAAAGCCAGAGAAACCGAAGGAAGATTTCCCCGGCAAACCCCCGACCGACGCGAAACTGTTGGGTCTCTTGCGTCGCTTCATCCAACCTGCGAATGATGACGTTGCTGTGGATCAAGTGTTAAGAGAAGTGAACGAATACATCGCGCCGGACGCCGCCCTGCGGCAGCAAGCCATCGATGGTTGGACGCGCGTCCTTCATTTCAAAGACCGCTACGGCACCGCCTACGCGCGCCAGCAAGGCCAGGCCGCGCTGGATAAGTGGAAGCAGCAGAAATGACCCCGAAGCGCACACGCGGAGCGGGGACAGCCATGTCCGCGAATTTCTCACCGACGACGCGATGGGAGCGCGGCGGCCCGCCCGCGAGTTTGAGTGGAGCTGGCCAGCCTGCGGGCGAGCCGCCCGTGCTCGTGCGCCTGAGATGGCGATTGGTCGAAGCGGTGAAAGTCCGCTTCTGTGCGGTGAAGAATCGTGCGGTATTGAACCATAACTGCGTCGTGGAAACACGGGGTGGAGAGCAATGGAACGAGAACGGCCAGTCCGTAACGCCGTTCGTCTGTCGAGGCGAACAAAGTGAACTCGATTCGGTCGGCGCGGATGGGCGAGCCTGCGAGCGCTGTGCGAAGCCTGTCGCGGAGGGTA
>VHCZ01000115.1 GCA_016871535.1 Verrucomicrobiota bacterium | reverse complement strand
AGTTTCCTTGGTTTCCGAACCATGCACTCGGCCCTTGAACCCGTCGATGGTAGGGCGAGTCCGTCCCGGCGAGCCGCTCGACGCGCTTGGAACACGTTTGACTCGGCTCGCCGAGGACAGGCTCGCCCCACCGTCTGGTTCATGGGAGGCTTCCTTGGCCTGATTACCATGCTCTCGCCCCTTGAATCCGGTAAGGACGGATTCCACTCCGTCCCTGACTTTCTTGATCCATCGAGCGAAACAGATTCCAGGGACGCGGTGGAACGCGTCCCTACCCGGTTCATGGGAAGAGTGAACAGGCTGGAAGCCTGTCCTACTTTAGCCGTTGCTGGGCTTTGCGCTTGGCGTCCAGCAGGCGGCTCGTCGTGCTCGCTGCTTCGGGCGCATCGGCGGATTTGGCGGGGGTGATGGCGGTTACCGTTTCCGGTTCCGGCTTCGGGGAGAAAGCTGAGCCTGGAAACGGAACCTCCACCGGTCTTTCGGGCCGGAATAAATCCGGACTCGGCTCCACGGCCGGGGCGGTCTGCGTGGAACGCACCTGCTCGCGGCGGGCCAGCAGCGCGGCTAGCGATTCATCCGCTGACGCGGGCCGAGCCGCAGGACGCCAGAACAACAAAAGCCGCCGGAGATTCTGCGTGGCTTTCAGCCATTCTTCCCGATCGAGTTGGATGCGCCGGATGCCCACGTCGAGCGGGAAAAGAATGATCGCCAATCGCAAGAGCCACTCCCAGAGATCGCGCGGCTGGAACGTCTTTTGGCGGTCGCGCAGATAGGGATTGTCCGCGGCAATCTCGGGGTCCAGAAGTTTTCCGTGGCCGGTTTCACTGAGCCGCCGCAAAAGATTCACGTTCGGTTCGGTAGCGTTGAATTCCGGGGAATAGTTCACGCTCGCGCCGACGACTTGCGAACCCTGAATTTGCCCGTCCTTCATCTCCATCAGCCGAATCAGGTAAGTGCCCACTTCGCGGATCGGGAACTTGGCTTCGTAATGACCGGGACCGGTCTGCTCCAGTTGAATTGTCTGGCGCTCGCCTTTCGGGCTGACCGCGATGGCCTGGAGATTCAGAAAATTCCGGAAGTTGCCCTGCGGATCGAGCGCCTCTACGCTGAGGTGGCCTTCGCCTTTTTCGATCGAGACATCCGTCGTGAAATCAGCGTTCTCCACCCGGCGCAAACTCCATTGCGCGACCTGCGTCCAGAACTGCCGGTACTTTTCCCACGTCAGCCAGTCGCTCGCCCATTTGGCTTTTGCGTCGGAAGTGAACGCCACGGCCCGCCCCAATCCATATTGCCAGTGCGCCAGGATCGGATCGCCTTTCTCCGACACCAGCGGCACTTCGGCGCGCGGCTTGGCCGTAGTGGCGACGTAGCCGCGCAAGGTCGGATATTCCTGGCTCGCGATGCCTCGAATGACTTCGCTGCGCGCGGCAACTTGCGGGATGAACGGTTCCTCGAAAATCGCCGACTTCAAAATGACCGCCGCTTCCTTGATGAAAATCTGGGGAAGCTCCGCCGGCGACGTCACGTTGTAGAATCGCCCGCCGCCGTCTCCGGCAATCTTGATCATAGTGTCCGGGCCAGCGTGGCCCGCGATCAAAACGGTGCTCACGGTAATTTTGTCATCGACCATGCTCTTCATCAAAGCGGCCGAAGGCGCGCCCGGATCGCCGTCGCTGAACACGATCATGTGCTTGAGGTTGGCGGTCGATTTCTTCAAACCCTCGTAACCCATCTCCATTACCCTTTGGAACGAGGGCAGATCGCCCTGGTTCATCCCGGCGAGCTGGCGGCCCAGGTCCTTTTTGTCGCCCACCTTGGTGAGCGGAAACAGCCAGCGCTCCGTGCCGTCCCACAGCACGACGCCCATCTCGTCGTTGGGCCCCAGCGCGTCCAGCGCGGCGATGGCGGTGTCGCGCGCGACCTGGTTGCCGTTGTTGAACTCCATGCCGTGCATGATCAAAACCAGAGCGCCGCTCGGCAGAACCTTCTTGCTGCTCAGTTCCATCTCGACGGGCAGCGTCGTTTCCAGCGGCGTTTCGCGATAGCCGCCCGCCGCGTAGGATTGGTCGCCGCCCACACAGACCAGACCCACGCCGAAATCCCGCACCGCGCTTTCGAGCAACTTCATGCGATCCCGGCCCAGGTCGCCGGCGGCGATGTTGCTGATGAAAATCGCGTCGTAGTTTTGCATCTCGGCCAGCGAGGCCGGAAAGCCGCCCACGTCGGCGAGCCTGGTCTGCACTTGCACCGAACGAAGCGCGTCCGCCAAAGGCGCGTCAGCGGCCGGGTCGGCTGAAATCACCAGCACGGTGGGATCGCCGCGCACGGTCGTGAAACTGGTCGCCCGGTTGTTCTGCGCGACCAGATCGGTTTGTGCCTCCAAGGCCACGTCATAGCTGTAGAACCCCGGCTCGGTGAGCGTCTGCGGGAAGGTGAAAAGATTTTTGCCCGCGGCCAATTCCACCTTTTGCTCGCCCAGAAGCTGGTCGCTTCGATAAAGGCGCACGGTTGCGGTTTGGGCTTTGTCCGCCTGAGCGAAAATCTTCACCTCGAAACTTTGTCCTTTCTTGAGCTGGTTGGGCATGGACAGTTTTTGCACCGAAACATCACTGCCCCGCGAGACCCCAAGCGGAACGGCGTCGAGGCTCACGCCGAGCGGCTCGGCGGTCAGGACCGCCCTCAAGGCGTCACCAATGTTCTCGTTGCCGTCCGACAACAGCACGATCCGTTTCTGTCCGGTTTCCGGGAATGCCGCCGTGGCCAGGCGAACCGCGCTGGCGAGGTCCGTTCGTTCCGTTCCCACCACGGCGTGGATTTTCTCCAGATCAATCCGGGGGTTCACGGAGAATTCGATGCTCGCGTCGGCGCCGAACACAATCACGCCGACCTGGTCCACGGGCTTCTTCTCGGCGGCGGCTTTCTTGACGAATTCGCGGGCGGCTTCCTGTTGCGCCGAGGGAACACTGTCCGAGCGGTCGAGGACGAAATAGACGTTCATGCCTTCGAGAGGCCGCTTCCATTGCAGGCCCGCCATGGCCAGCACCACCAGGAGCACCATCAAGACGCGGAGCGAAAACGCCGTCCACCGCCGCCACGGACTGATCTGGACATCAGTCTTCCAGGCCAGCCACCCCACCCAGGTCAGGCACACCGGCGCCAGAACGAGCCACCAGGGGTTGGTGAATTGAAAGCTCATGATTTTCGCCGGACAAATTTTTGCACGCGATGATTCCGGGAATCGGCGACGTACAGATTTCCCGCGGAGTCCAGCGCCAGGCCCCACGGATTCGCAAATTGGCCGGGCGCCGAGCCGGCGCGGCCGAGCCGTTCCAGCGAGCGGCCCTGGTCATCGAAAATCTGCACGCGGCTGTTGCCAAATTCGCAAACGTATTGCCGCCCGTCCGCGTCCACTTGCACGTCGTAAGGATAACTCAATTCTCCCGGACCGTCGCCCGCACGGCCGTACGTTCTCAAAAACCGGCCGTCGGGCGAGAAAACCTGAACGCGATGATTGCACGAATCCGCAACGTAGAGGCGGTCGCTCCGGTCGAGGCCGAGTCCCTCGGCGCGATTGAACCGGCCTTCCTCCGCCCCCGCCTCGCCAATGGACTGCAACCATCCCCTGCCCTGCTCGCCGAATTTCTGCACGCGCTCAACTTTGCCGTATTCGCTCACGTAAATCTCGCCTCGCGAATTGACCACCGCCGAGCGCGGAAACATCAATTGGTCGGCGTTGGTCCCGGTGTCGCCCCATTGGCAGATCAGTTTGCCTTCAGGCGAGAAATGGTTGACTCGCGAATAGTGCGGCTCGATCACGACGATCTGGCCGGCCTGGTCGCGGCACATTCCCTTGGGTTTGCCCAAATCCGTTTGCGGCATTTGCCACGAAAGCAGGAACTCGCCTTCGCGGGAAAACTTTTGCACGCGGCCCGTCATGTCCACGACATAGAGATTGTCCTCGGTATCGACCGCCACGGAGCGCGGTTTGTTGAATTGGCCCGGAGCAGTTCCCCGGCTGCCGATCACCTGGACGGCACTGAAGAACTGACTGGGAACCGGCGTGACGTTTGAGGCTCCGCGGCTGCACCCGGCGAGCCAACAGCAAAGAACCAGCGCCAAGAAGGACACACTCCATCGCGTCCCAGTTGTGGTTAGAATCACGCCCCTTCCCACAAACCACAGGGCGAGCGGCGCGATGGCCAGTATCAGGAGCAACAGGCACAACGCGTTCACCTGATCGTTCCATCCGTAATGCAGCAGGTTGAACACTCGGAGCGCCAGCGTCTCCCCTCCAGGCGGAACAATCAAGATCAGGGTCTCGACATCCCAAAGGCACAACAAATAAGTCACGTAACCGGCCGCGGCGATCTGCGGCGCGATTTGCGGCCATTGCACGTGCCGCAGAATCTGCGCGGGGCCGGCGCCGCTGAGCTTCGCCGCATCCGTCAAATCAGGATCAACCGAACGCATGGCGTGCGCCGCCGCGCTCCAGCCCACCGCCAGATAACGCAGTGCGAACGCCACCACCACCAGGCCGGCACTTTGAACCAGAATCGACAAAGGCAGCGTCCGGTTGAAAACGAAGAGCAACGCGATTCCCAACAACACCCCCGGCACGAAGAAAGGAATCCAGAAGAGCGCTCCAAAGCGCCATCGCCAACCGATCAATCCTGCTGCGACCGCGAGCGCCGAAGCGACTGCCGCCAACCAGAACGAATTCCAAAGAGCAGCCTTTCCCGCGGCCAGAGCCGCGGGCAATTGCGTCCAGGTGCCTTTCGCGCCGACCAGATGTCCGGCGGGAAACCCGACCGCAACCAGCACCAGGAAAACCGACACGAAACCGGTGCCCCAGAGCCACGCGCCGCCCAGTTGCTTTCTCAGAAGGTCAGATGAGACGCCGCCATCCAGCGCCGGCCACGCCACGCTGCGGCGGCTCAGCCAGAGCACCAACACCAGCGGCGCCAGAACCAGCGGCCAGCACAAGCGCAGCGCCTCGCGGTAGTCGAGGGCCGTGTTGAAGCTCACCCACAATTCAGCGGGAAACACCTTGGTCTGGAGAATCGCCGGCACGGCAAAATTGGTGAGCGCCAGCACGAAAATCAGAACGCCGGCCAAGCCCAGAGCCGGCCTCGCCATCGGCAGCAGAAGATGGCGGATCATCCTCCAGCCTTGCAGGCCGGGTTCGCTTTCCAGATAGCTGCGCTCGATTCTTTGCCATGCGCCGAGAACCAGGAACAGCGCGACAGGCCAGGTCATCAGTGTCAGGAGCCAAATCGTGCCCCACCGGGAATAGATGCTCATGGGCAGCCAGGCTTTCAGAATTCCAGTGTGTCCCAGCAGATGCAGCCAACAACTCGTGACGAGAAACGGCGGCAACGCCAGGGCGATCGCGGACACGCCGAGGAATCCCATTCGCCAACGCCGATCCAGCGTCGCAATCCAGAGCGCGCTCACCGCCCCCAGCGCTAAGGCCAGCAGCGTCGTGAGAGCGCTGACGAGCAAGCTGTTTTGGAGCAACGTCCAGTTCATTGGGAGTTCACCGCAGGAATATCTCCTTCAATTTGGCCGTGGCGGAGTCCAGGTCCTGCACCAGCCCGTTCCAATCCACCTTCAGCGTGGCCGCGCCCGATTCAGAAGCCGATTGACCTTCCAAAGCATGCGCGCGAACAAGCTGGCCGAGAACTTCCGCGCTTTGCAGGTACTCGAATAGCTTCTGCGCTGCGTCCGGATGCGGCGCGTTTCGAATCACGCCGACCGTGTTCGGGATCAGGAGCGACTCGCCGTCCAGCGGCAGTGCTTCGATTGGCAATCCTTCGCGCTTGCCCGCGGCGATGTCGTCAGAATCCGTCAGACCAACCCAGGCTTCGCCGCGCCCCACCATTTTCACGACGACCGAGTTTCCATCAATCAGGAGCGGCTGATTGGCTTGAAGCGCCTTGCACCACTCGAACCAGCGAGCGTCGCCCCAGAGCTGGCGGAGGGCCATAAAATGTGTCGCGGTGGTTCCAAAGAGCGGGTACGCGAGGGCGATCTTCCCGCGCCAGGTTGAATTGGTCAGATCGTGAAGCTTCACGGGTGCGTCGGCGGCCTTGAGGCGATTCGTGTTGATGACGATGCGGCGGCTGCGGTAGCCCATGGCGCGCCACGGATCGTTTTCCCGAAACACCTTTTGGGCGGCGAGCTGATGCGTGCGGAGTTCTTCGTTACCCCAGAACACGTCGCACTGCGGGTGACCGCGCTCAGCCAGCAGGCGATTCGCAAGGCCCACCGTCTTGACCGCCTCGCTGTCGAACACGGTGCGCACTTCAATCCCGGACTGGCGCGTGAACTCCCGCAGAATCGGCTCCGCATAAACCTGATCTTGCGCAACGTAGGCGACCACGAAGGGGCGGTCGCTTCCGCTGCACGCAACGAGCAGAAAGGCCAGACCGAATGCAATCGTCAGTGCGCAAGACGTAAATCGTAAATGAGGCCTCACGCCGTCCTCCGATGGTAGTACCACCATTCGAACATCAGGACCGCCAGCGCCAGCGCCGCGATCCAGCGCCACAACTCCAGGCTCGCCCGGCGGACCGTGGTGTTCGTGACTTTGGCATACTTCCCGAAATTCAGCTCCGATTTCGGCGTGGTGTCGCTTTCCTGGGCGTCGAGCAGATTGACGCAAAACGTCACCGCGTTCGTTCCGGCGGTGAGTTGATAGACGCCTTGTTTGACCGTGTCGCCGAACACGATCTCGCCGCGCGTCGTATTGACTTCGCACGGACGCACGGCGCCGTCGGGCAGTTTGATTTGCGCGGCGGAGACGCCCTCCGACAGCGCCAACCGCAAGGGGCTGCCCGCCTGCACCGCAAGCTGACTCGCATTGATCGCCGCCGGATTGAGCCAATCGACCGCATTGGCCATGAAGATCGGGAAAGCGATCCGGAGCGGCCAGGTGCTCTGCAAGGGATCGAACCCGACCCAGACAATTCGCTGGCGCCCCAGTTCGCCCGCCAGGATCAGCGCCGTTTGCGGAGAATCGACGATTGAGGCCGCCCAGGTCGGTGTCTTCACGGAAAGCGTTTCGGCGATGTGGACATTGTCGAAATTGACAAACCGGAGCAGCGGATGGCTCCCTTTCCAGTCCACAATGGCGGGAGATTCCACGCGCGACCAGCCCTCGAACAAGTTCGTGGACGCGGTGTGAAAGGCGAGCAGATTGGGTTTCGGCCACACCGCCGGGTCCACGTTATCCAGCACGACCAGATCGAATGAAGCCGCGGCGTCGGTCAACGTGGCCGCCACGCTCAGATTCACATGCGGAACGGCCCGCAACGCCTTTGCGAGCACTTCGTTCCCGGAGGTGACCAAGAGCGTTTTCACGGGCAAGAACAGCAGGCTGATCATCGACGCCTGATTGTCCACCGACAGGTCGTCGTGAGCCGTCAGTTGCACGGAAATGACCGCGTCGCGCTCTTGGGCTGTGATGAAAACCTGGGGCGACGTCTCGCGCGGCGCAAGGTTCAGAGGCTTAGTTTCGACGAGCTGGCCGTCCATCCGGAACTCCAGTTGCGCTTGTTGAGCGTTGGTGGAGTAATTGACGACGCTGGTGAAGGCCGCCCGCTGCGCCGGGTTCTCCGGGTTCGCGCGAATGTCGAGTGTCGTGATGCCAAGGTTGTTCGCCCGTTGTCCCACCCGATGAAAGATCAGGGGCAAGCTGCTGTTCTCAAATTCTTCCATCGCCGCCACGGCGCCGTCGCTGTACAGATGAATTTCGGCCGCGGGATTATTCTGAATCAGCGTTTCTGCCAGTTTCAGCGCCTCCTTCAACCGCGTGGGGGTGTCCATTGGGATGCACGTCTGGAGGGCGCGGCGCAACGCAGCTTTCTCCCGGGTCGCGGATTGCTTGACCTCGGTATTGGCGCTCGCCAGGAGCACAACCATCTGATCGTTGTCGTGCATGGCATCGACCAATCGCAACGCTTCGGCGCGCGCCTTTTCAAACCGGCTCGGAGCTTCGTCCGTGCTCTGCATCGAGGCCGAGGCATCCAGGATGACGACCTGGAGTCTTCCGCCCGTGGTCTGGCCGGAGAAGTAAGGCCGGGCCAGAGCCAGGATCGCCAGGAGCAGCATAAGGATTTGCAGCACGAGCAGCCAGTTGTGGCGGAGCTTCTGGAAGGGCGCGCTCGCCTGCGTTTCGGCGAGAAACTTCTGCCAGAGCAACGTGCTCGAAACCAATCGCACCACACGCCGCCGCTTCAGGAGGTAGAATAAAATCACCACCGGGATGGCGGCCGCGAAGAAAAACGCGTATGGAGAGAGAAAGCTCACCGGTTTTAGGAGTGCGGAGTGCGGAGCGCGGAGTGCGGAGTTTCGGAAGCACCAGCATGGCTTCTGGCGCGGTATTTGGTTCGCTTCGCGGTGTTGATTGAGCTTACCGCGATTGCGGTCAACTCGTTAGCTTCCTGCATAATTGCATTCGTTCGTTCCCCCTTGGTTTTGCCTGCCAACAACAAGAGCTCCATCCAGTAGCCGGTTTCGTCTGCCTCCTCTTCAACGGTCCCGATTTTTGAGATGAAATCCGCCGGAGATTTCGCCCGGGAAGCAGCCCTGTAGTTAGCGCCAACGGATGTTCCCGCCCGCAACAACTGGTTGCCCAGCGTGCGGCTGGTCCGATCGTCCGGCAATGCTTCGACGAGTTTGATGACTTCCAGGGCAAACTTCGTTGTGCGGTCCTTCAAATTCTCGTTACTCATCATGACATCTCCTTTGGTTGGTTGTCTTCTTCCGAGTATTCTGACCTTTCCATTTGACTTCGCGTTCCGCGCTCCGCATTCCGCACTCCCTCACCCCCACACCTCCGCTTCGCGCAGTTGCTTCAGGAGAAGCTGCTCCAACCGTGTGTCCGACGTGGCGGTGAAAGAGTTGATGCCGCGCGACTGGCAGAACTCGCGCAGTTTCTGGCAGAAACTCTGCACCGTGCGCTGGTAAACCGAGAGCCGGTAGCGGCCAAACGTCACCTCCTGCTGATGCCCCGTTTCCGAATCCACCAGACGCAAGTCGCCGAAAACTCCCGGATTCACTTCTTCCGGCGCCAGGATTTGCACCGCACTGACCTGAAAGCCGCGTCCCACCAGCGCCGTCAAACCGGGTTCGTAGCCGGCCGGATCCAGGAAATCGCTGAGGACCACCGCCACACCGGCCTGGCGCGCAGCCAGCGCGCCTCGCCGAAGAGATTCATTCAACGCCGCCGTGCCCTGCGCCGTGAGCCGGCCGAGGTTCTGGAAAAACTGGAGCGCGGATTTTCGGCCACGCACGCCCCGCAAGGCCCCGCGCACCGCCCCCTCCCCCATCGCATCGGGAAAAGCGGCGACCGACAGGCGGTCGAATCCGCACAAAGCCACGTAGCCCACGGCGGCCGCCACCTGCCGGGCGAAATCAAATTTGCGAGGCTGGCCGAAAGTCATGGACTCACTGGCATCCAGAAAAATCGTGACGGGCAATTCGCGCTCCTCCTCATAAAGTTTAAGGAACAGCCGCTCCAGCCGTCCATAAAGATTCCAGTCAAGATAGCGAAAGTCGTCGCCGGCCACGTAGTTCCGGTAATCGGCGAATTCGACGGATTGGCCGCGCGCGCGGCTGCGCCGTTCGCCTTTGGCGGAGCTTTTCGCGCGGCGGGCTGCCAGGAGTTGGAATTGCTCCAGCCGGCGAAGCAGATCAGGTGTCAGCAGAGAATCGGGCATGTGCGAAGTCGTCACAACGTTACATCGTCAAAGCGTTACACCGGCCAAATGAGTTGAATCGGCTCACGGCCACATTTGGGCGTGCAGGTAGTCCCGGCATTAGCCGGCGGACGCGCGAAAACCGGCTGAAGCCGGGACGATAAGCGGATCGTGGGGCGCCCCTGCCGCCAAAAATGAGACCGCCCCGAACCAGGGCGCGCCTTGCGCCCTTGAACCGGAGCGCCGGTCTCCGACCCGGCACGCATCGGTGCGGCTTGAGAATCGCGCCGGATCGGAGACCGGCGCTCCGAGGTTCATGGAAAGAATAGCCGGGTTCACTTCCGTTCCTTGGCTCCTGTTCCAATTAAACTCCTGCGATCAGGCCGCTGCGACCGCAGCGTCCCGCGGGACGTCCTTGAGAATCTGATCGACGATATGGTCGGTCGTGATTCCCTCGGCCTCGGCTTCGAAGTTGAGAATCAGGCGATGGCGGAGCGCAGGGTGAATCACGGCATGAATGTCGTCGAAGCTCACGTTGAACCGGCCCTGGGTCAACGCGCGCACTTTGCCGGCCAGGATCAAGGTTTGCGCGCCGCGCGGGCTGCTGCCGAAGCGCAGATATTGATTGGAGATGGGCGCCGCGGTTTCGGTTTTCGGATGAGTGGCCATGACCAAACGCACCGCGTAATCCTTCACATGGGAAGCGACGGGCACTTGCCGCACGAGCTTTTGCAGTTCGAGCATGGTGTCTTTGTCGAGGACCCTCTGGACGTCGGTCTTCGTTCCTTCGGTCGTGCGATTCAGGACTTCGGTCAACTCGTTTGCATTGGGATAAGTGACGAGCAATTTGAAAAAGAACCGGTCCAGTTGCGCCTCCGGCAACGGGTATGTGCCTTCCTGATCGATCGGATTCTGTGTGGCCAGAACGAAGAACGGTTCGGCGAGGCGGCGAATTTCACCTCCCGCCGTGACGCTCTTCTCCTGCATGGCTTCGAGCATCGCGGACTGCGTTTTGGGCGTCGCGCGGTTGATTTCATCGGCGAGAATCAGATGCGCGAAGATGGGCCCTTTTTGGAATTGGAACTCGCGCCGGCCGGCGGGCGTTTCCATCACGATGTTGGTTCCCAGAATGTCGGCCGGCATCAGGTCGGGCGTGAACTGGATTCGATTGAAGGAAATGTCCAGCACCTCGCCCAGCGTACGGACCAAAAGCGTCTTGCCCAGGCCAGGCACGCCTTCCAGAAGCACATGTCCTCCAGAGAACAAGGCGATCAAAGTGCCTTCGACAATTTCAGAGTGCCCAACGATGACTCGGCCGATTTCCTGGCGCATCGCCGAGTAGGTTTGGTGGAAAAGCCGGATGTGTTCCTCGGTATTCATGTCACTTTTTCAAATCATCGAAGTAATCCCGCACCGCCGATTGGTAAGCGCGGGGAACTTGATCCTGGCTCAGCGCGCTTTGGGCGTCGCTTTGAGCGGCAGTCGCGACCTCCTTGAAGTCCACCTTGCTCATGCCCTTGATGCTCACGCCGCGCAGCGTAATGCTCGGCATCGGGCCGCCGGGGTTGATCTGGCCTTTGACTTTGGTGGGCGCCAGATTGTCGGCGAGTTGGGCGTCACCTCGATCCGTAACCCCACGCGGATCTTCGTCCGGGCGCACCACGCCGGAGTTATCCCAGCGGTCCTTGATCTCTGAAATATCCAGCCACTGACTGTCATCCGCCCAGGTTCCAACGCCGGCCCCAACCCCACCGCCCTGCCCGGCTCGAGGGGTTCTGGACTGGCCCCACTTCTGGCCATTCCCAATGGCCATCTGGGCGCGCTGCAAGGCTTCGAGCGTCGCCATCAACGATTTGGCGTCCTCCAATTGCGCCATCAGGTTTTCCAATTCCTTGGCGGCGTCGGCCAGCGATTGCGCGGCGGCCGCCTTTTCGCCGCTTTGCATCTGTTTGGCGCCCTGCTTGAGGTAGTCGGCCACCTTGCCGTACTGGCCCGCCGGGGCGACGGCTTTCGACACTTCATCGAGGATCGACTTGAGTTGGTCCGGAGTGAGGCCGGAGGATTTTAGTTGGGTGGCCATTTTCTCCAGCGTGCCCTGGGCGGCCTCGGCCTGGCCATTTTGGAGCTGCTCAGCCAGGTCTTTCCCGAGCTTCTGCGCGGACATCTGAAGCTGCTCCAGGGCCTGAGCCATGGATTGAAGTTTTTCCAAACTGGTTTCCGCAACGTCCAGATCTTTGAGCAACTGATCGATCTGGCTCGCGGCGAGCGCCTCAATAGCTTCGTCCAGGCTGGGCAGGGAAAGCCCAATGTCTCTGGCTTCTTTGGCGAGATTGGACAAGGACTGGGCCAGATCGTTTTTGGCGGCGTCGCGCGCAGCGCCATCCTTGTCCGGCAAACCGCTGGCCGCTTGTTTGGCGTGCTGAAGTTTCTGTTTGAATTTCTCCAGCGCTTCGGGTTCGGCCGATTTGTTGCCCAACGCCTCTCGCAAGGCGTCGATTTGCTTGTGGAGTTCGGCGGAGCTTGACGCGCTGCCTCGGTTCGAGGTTTTGGAAGCGCGTTCCAGCGGTTTGAGCGCGGGATTTTTCCCGAGGTCTCTGGCTTCGGCTTTGAGTTTCTCAGTGACGCTTGCCAAATCCTTCAGCGCGTCGCTTCGGGTCAACTGGGCCTTGGTCAAATGTTCTCCCAGATCGGCCACCTGGTCCAACGCCTTTCGCGTTGGTTGGAGCGCGGGCGGACGCTGCTCCAAACTGCGCCGCGCCAGCTCTGCCAGGTGCCGGCCTGTGTCGCGGATTATTTCGGCATCGCGCCGGGTTTGCACGTAAGCCTTGCTCCGATATTCAGGGACGAATCCCAGGCCGCATGCGACGATCAGAATCAGGAGCGCCCATTTGCCGGTCTCCGGGAGGCCGAAGGGCAAAAGCTGCTTGGCCGTGACTTTCTCAACACTCCGGGCCGCGTCGGTCGCAAGGAGTTCGCGCCATTTTTCGGGAGCTGCGGAGTTTGCCATCTCTAAAGTCGTGCTCAGGCGCTCCTGCAGGTTCCTCCGGGCGTCAACCCATCGCGCCGTCTGGAGCAACGACTCGCTCCGGCACCAGCCCAGGACGAAACCGACCAGGATAGCGGCCAGCGCAACCAGGCCGGCGACCGTGAGCATTGATTCAGGCACAGGGGCCAGCTTGAACACGGTCAGCGCGAGAAGCCAGATGGCCGAACCGCCGAGAAGGCCAAACCAGGCGCCGCGCCAAGCGCGTTCCCAGCGGCGGCGGCGCGCTGTCTTCTCCAGAACGGATTTAACAATCTCGAGTTGGCTCATAGAAACCTCCGATCATTTCTGCGGCAAGCGAGCGAGGACGGGGGCGGGGTCGGTGCAAACAGCAGTGGCGCTCATTCAGAATTCAATTGTTAGACCGTCCGACCTGCGAATGTTCCAGGATTCTACACTGCAATCGTCCGCGCTGCTGCTACTGGCGTTCGTATTCGCCGCGTCCGATTCGCTTCAGGACGGTGAAACCGGCTTGCTTCGCATCTGAGACAGACAAGGGCTTCAGTTTCAGGGGCGAATTGAAAGTGGAAATCAGTTTCCGCACCGGCTTTTTGCAGGCCGGACATCTGGTCAATTCAGGCGCGCTGACGGGCCGTCGCAGCGTGAACCGCCCTCCGCAAACCTTACATTCTCCTTCGCACAGCTCGTATTCGTAAAGCGGCATAGCAAACTGGTGAGCACCTCCGCCCCCGCCGCCCCCGTTTAGCCCGGTCCACCCTTGATGATGGACGAAAAGCCTCCCGGTCGCACGATGCCAGGTCTGGAGCTGACCACCACATGGCCCGCAGGACGCGGAGCCGGTTTGTGTTCGGTATCTCCCCCGCCCATCGGCTTGCCGCTGGCATCGACCTTGTGCACTTTGTCCGAGTCCGCCGGCGCTCTGAGCACGGCCAGTCCTTCTTCGCCCACTTCGCAAATTTCCAGCGGCTCTTCGACTCCTTTCAGAGAATAGTAGCCGTGGTTCATCCACGCGAGCTTGCCGAGACCTTCAATGCTCTGCCCTTTCAAAACCTGGCGCGCATTGTCGAAAGCAAACCGTGTCATCAATATCTGATCCGCTTCCCCGAGGGACATCACCCGCGCGCTCGTGTCCACCTGAATTCCGTAAAGATCGTTCATCCCGGCGCCCACGACTTCCTCCACGAATACTTCCCCGACGTGGACGCCAACGCGGTCATAAAGAGGGTACCCGCCCGTTTTGACCGCCGTGCGGAGCTGGGACTGCAACAGCAACGCGAATTTGACGGCGTCCGAGGGCTTCACGAAAACCAGGAAGAACGAATCGCCCTGGGTATTGATTTCTTCGCCGCCCGGGATGCTTTTCAGAATTGTCCGCACGATCCCATGATGCCATTGAATCATTCGGACGGCCTCGCGATCCCCCATTTCTTGCTTCAGTTTGGTGGAACCGACGATGTCGGTGAATAGGATCGTCATCAACGCCACGCTGTGTTTGCGTTGAAAATCGGCAAGTTTGTCGCCGCTCTCGGCGGATTTCTGCTGTTGGGACGCGCCCGCCCGGCCGAAGAAGTGCGTGTCCTCCGGGTCCAACTCCGCCTGGAGGCTGATGTCCGCGCCTTCCATCACCATGACCTCCCGGCTGAATTCCTTGTAGCCCGCGTGCTTCACCTGGATGAGGTGATTGCCTTCGGGAAGTTTAAGCCGTGCCGGGGCATTCCCCGCGAACTTGCCGTCCACATACACGTCGCATCCAGAGACCTGTGATTTCACGGACACGAAACCCGCTTGCTGGCGTTCTTCGGTTCGCCCTGATCCAGATGCCGCCGGACCGGTCACGGTCGGGGCGGACGCTCCGCTGCCCGAACCCATCGCATAGCAGACAGTCATCCCACGCACCGTGAGTTCGCGGTTAATGTTGGATTCGACGAAGGCCAGCGTTGTGCCCTGGATGTGCGGGTGCACGGTCCTCTCCGCCAGCAAACCGGTCGTGCCTCCCTTGTCCCAGACCAGGACAACCGTCCCCTTCAAGCCCGCCGATTTTGCGCAGTGCTGGAGCATTCGGAGCAATTCGGCCTGCTCGGCGGCAGGCCGCTGTCCAATCCCCGATTCCAGGGGAATAAAAATCAAGTCCGCGCCCTTGCGATTCACGTGCGCGACCCGGTACTTCACCAGGCCTTGACTCGGTTGGCTCTTGTCGTTCATCGAAGTTCTTGCCAATCTTCAACGGCCGCCGTGGCCGCTAACGCCAATCCTATTCCGGCCAGTTTTGTGCGTGACGCTAAAGTATTTGCAGCCTCATTGAATGTCAACGGCTTAGTGGTCACTTCGCGGTTTGTTGCGCTTTTGCCAGTTGGGTTTTGAGTTGTTCGTTTTCTTTCCGAAGCCGGACCAGTTCCTGATACTGAGCGCGGAGCTTGAACAACTCCTGGTTTTCTTTTCGAAGGCGCTGAACCTCCTGGTTCTCACTCTGGAGCTTGGCCAGGTCCTGGTTCTCCAGACGGAGCCGCTCGATTTCCGCCTTCTCCTGCGCCAAAGCCGCGGCGTCAGTCTGGTTCGCCGCGCTGCAACCGGCTAAAAGCACGGCGCTGACGAACAGGCCCAGCCACACACCGCGGAGCGCACTGACGTATCGTAAAGCATTCTGGTTTGGCATAAATTCAGGCAATTTTAGTTAATCCTCATGGACTCTTCCAGTCGCGGCGCGCGTGTCTTTTCTCCTTTTCCCGCGTTTCCCCAGCAACGGACTGCTTTGAAAGCGCCCTCCTGGCATCCCCCTTACCCCGTAAGTTAAATGGATGATTCCTCGGAAGAGAAAAACGATGCCCACCAGTCCCAGGACAATGACGACTCCGATGGACGTACCGGTTGACTAATCCCAGTTGAAACAACGGCCAGATTGGCGCCAGGCAAACCCCGCAAATCACGAGAGAGCTAACGCCCGTCTTTCGCTTCACCTGAGATTGGCCGGCCATCATCGCGACCGCTTTGATGGTGGCAGATTCCGTAGCGCGCTGCTGTTCCCATTTCCGCTGTTTGACCTGTTCCAACCCCTCTAACAACACGGTCAGGCTCATCATTTTTTCGTGGGCCCCATCCAGGACGGTGCGCAAAAAGCGCTCTTGCATCGAGAAATCGACGTCGCCTCCGAACAATTTCGACGTGCCATAATCCAGAAATTCCTGCACCAACCCCGGGAAGGCGTTCAGATAATCCAGAATCTTCACCAAAGCCGCGGCGCGCGCGGCTTGAGGCAACAGCAACTTCCGTTGCTCGCCTTCGCCACCTGCGCCCAGAGCGGCGCCCGGCATCGAAAACAAATCCCGCACCCGCGAATCCACCAGTTGACGCACCACGGAGCTGATATCGATCTTCGCGGTCCTGAGAAGGTCCAGATACTCCGACAAGAGGCCATCCAGGCTCTCGAAACACCGGTTTCGGACTAACTTGGCCAACACCGCCTCGGACGTGCCTCGGACTTCCCCGTGGATCGACATTTCCTTCAGGAAGCCCGCAAACCGGTCACAACATGAGACCGTGAACGCATCCGCGTACTGGGCAAAGCGCAACAGGAAATCATCCGGGACGTTCTTCGCATCGACCGCTCGCGCGCTTCCTAGAGTAGCTTGAAGGAACTTGTCCGCCTCCGACGTAATAATCCCCGCCATCGAGCCATACCCCACCTGCGGAGTGATCCTCTCCGCCGAAAATGTGGTGTTTTCTTGTGCGGCTGGTGCCGGGTCTGACATAAGTTTCAGCGAACCAAAAATTTCCGAAAAGTCGAGGGGCCTGCACGATGCGCTTCGACCCGCGCGCGCCAGCACGTTAGCCCACGAAGCGCGCGCGGAGGGAGGCTAAGGATCGAAGCGCCTATCCCGCTTTGGATTCCCATAAACAGGCTCCAATACTCAAAGCGGGGAATCCTTGTGCCTCGAATTTCTGCTGCTTTCCATCCGTCAACGCTCTCATGTCGAGCGTTCTCTTTCCGTGTTGGTCATCAATTTCGTGAAGGACATGAATCTTTGGCTCCCTGTGCTCTATCTTGAAGAAATCGCTTCCGTATTTCCAGACGCCGCTGAAATTCGGTTTGTCTTCACCAAGAACTAACACGGCTGACAACAAAACTGCCATCGCGAGGACTTGTTTCATTTTCTGTCTCCCATTAGATTGTACGACTGGATTGAGTGTGCTGTTAAGAGCGACATGAGCCTGTTCTTCAAGAAGCACGCAATCAAGCCTGAAATTGGGACAGAATCTTTCGCGGAGCCGGTCGGCGCGAAACTGCAATCCAAATTCCCGGTCTCGAATCCATCTGCCTTCGGCGGTGAGCGATTCCTCCGCGTTGGCCGAAGGCATCGTACCGACGACCGTCACCAGGTCGCGCTGCCCTGTGGCCTTCACCTTGGGCACAACGAAGCCAGAATCTTCGTTGAAAAAACGTCACGCGCTCGACCAGCCCCGACAGGCTTTCTGGAATGGACGTTGGCGGTTGGTTCTGCAAAACGGCGCGATTCTGAAAAGTCTCATGCACGCTGACAGGCGCTGACAAGCTATGACAGCCGAATTCACCTTGCCCCATAAACGCATTTCGGCCAAGAATGGCAATCAGCTTAACAGCGTGAGGCCGGAGATTCTTTTGTATACAGGTGTAGGTCGTCGATAGTTGGCTCTGGATTCAGGCCAAAGCCAATCTGCCGGACTTCGATCCAATGCGGGCCGGGACATGGGCCGCGCTCGGCTGGAATCACCATTTCGCAGCCTCGAAGTGTGTAAGCCGCCGCCGTTGGTTTGCTGCTGTCGCGCGGAATGAACGTAATCCAACATCCCTGCATCGTCTCGCCGTCGATCAGAACACGAGCCTTGACCGAAACACGCTGGTCTCCAGTCATCAGCCCCCGGTGCCTCAACCAGTTTCCAAGAAGCCCTGGCCAAGTGCTGGAGGCGGGGTCACCGAAAGAAAAGCCGACACCATGCCCGCCCTGGCCGAATACGTGAAACTCAGCCGGGACGCCAGCCTTCAGCAACGCCTGGTAGAGTGCCAGTGAGTGTTCGGGCGACAGTCCCATATCATCATGACAATGGAAGAGAAAGGTCGGCGGAAAGTTCGATGTGACGTGCTTTTCAATCGAGAGGGCCGACAACGCTGCTTCGGTCAATTCTGGGCACCGTTGGGAGCATCATCCGCGCATTAATTTAATAACGGGCTTCTATTCAGCGGAATGTTGTTTTATTTATACGCGGACATGTAGACGCCCGAACTACACTTGGTGTGGTTCTTGGTGTAGACAGTTCAGGACCCATAAGTTGTGACGGTGGAGACGCATACTGAGCATTATTACCCCTCTGATCCTGTCCTCGAAAGCGGGAGTTGTCAAAACCGGCCGTTTCGCCTACATCCACCCCGAACTCTTAATCCATGCTACTCATGAAACCTCCACGGGTTTCCGCAGTCTCCCGTCGGCCGCGTCCGGCTCAGGCGGGTTTTACGCTCATCGAACTCTTGGTCGTGATTGCGATCATTGCCATCCTCGCCGGCATGCTGCTACCAGCGCTGAGCAAGGCGAAGACGAAAGCACAGGGGATCTACTGC
>VHCZ01000114.1 GCA_016871535.1 Verrucomicrobiota bacterium | reverse complement strand
GGACTTTTTGCTAACCGCTCCGCGGCGCCGATCACGGAGGTGAAAACCATCCGGAACTCCAGGAGCGGAGTCATCCATACTCCGCTCCTGCGAGATTTGTCTCCACCCACCTCTAAAACCGCTTACGCATTATCCGAGGCGCGGCTTGCAATCGGGTCTGGCCGAGGGCACTCTCAAAACGCGGATGAAAACGATGACCCGCCAACCCGCCAAGCGAGTGGAACTTGGCAAGCACATCGTGGCCGACCCCGAGATCTGCCACGGCCAACCGACCTACAAGGGCACTCGCATCATGGTCTGGATCGTCCTGGAACAACTCGACCGGGGGATGACTTGGAAGGAGATCATGGGAGAATGGAATGGCAAAGTCTGCGAAGAAGCGATTTCCGAAACTATCGCCATTGCCCATCTCGTGGAAAAACACGAACCGTTTAGGGGTTTCAATGTTTCTGCTCGACGAAAACCTGCCCGAAGGGCAACGGCGATTGCTGCGTGAATGGCGCGTTCGTTTCCGCGTCGTGGGCATTGATATCGGGCGAACGGGGACCAAGGACGAGAATCTAATCCCGGTTCTGCACAGGCTGCCACAAGCGACGTTTTTCAGCCTGGACCACTTCTTCTTCCGCCAGGATTTGCTTCACGACAGTTACTGCTTGGTCTGGCTGGATGTGGCGGATGATCAAGCCGCAGATTTCATTCGCCGCTTCTTGAAGCATCCACGGTTTGACTCCCAAGCCAAGCGCTTAGGAAAGGTCGTCCGAGTCCATGCCGATGGCGCGCACTTCCGGCAAATGGGGAACCCGGTGCTCCAAAATCTTCAGTGGCGTTTCTAATGAGCGTTCCTGAACTCTCAGCGTTGAAGAGTGGCGACGCCGACGCCTGGGATGAGGCGTTTCGCTGGTTGTGGCCGACTGCGTTCGCCGTCGCTCAATTAAAGCTTCAGCCTTATCTGCCGGAAGACATCGAAGACGTGGCTATCGAAGCTTTGGAGGAATTGGTGGAAAAGGTTGCGCAAATCAAAGAGGTTGAAGAACTCAAGCCATTAACGGCAAGCATCGCACACAACCTGGCCGTCAGCCGATTGCGGGAACGATTCGCGGCCAAGCGAGGCGCGGGAGTCACCGAAAGTCTCGAAGCCCGGCGAGAGGCGGAGGAGAACGATACCGGACCGGCGAGCGGGGATTCTCCATTGGCGGACCTTGAGCAAACGGAGTTGGCGGGTTTATTGGGAGAGTTGCAGACGCAATTGAAGCCAGAACAACGGCGAATCCTAAACGATTTTTTCATGCGGGGCCTGAGCTACGAACAGATCGCCGCCAAACACAACGTGGCCCTGGGTTCTGTGGGCGTGTATCTGAAGCGTGGTTTGGAGGCAATGCGCAGGCAAGGGGCGCAGCATCCGAAATTGTTGAAAGAATTGGAGGCGCATTTGCGATGAACTCAATGAATGACCAGCGCTTTTTCGATCTCGCGATGAAAGCCATTGCAAATCACGCCACCGATAACGAGCGCGCGGAACTGGAGTCGGTCGTCGCAAGTAATCCAGAATTGAAAGCGGAACTTGAGCGTCTTCGAGCGGAAAGCCGAGTCGTCAAAGAAGTGTTGCCGTTGGTAGAAGCGGCGGAAGCCAAAGAAAAGGAACTGCCGGGTTACGCGAGAGTACGGCTACAGTCGAAAGTCCGAGAAACATTCGGCGGAACGAGCGCGGCGCGATCAGAGGCAGAGACGGCGCACATTGAAGGCTGGCGTTTTTGGATGATCGGGTTGGCAGCTACGACTGCGTTGGTGGCGGTTTTGCTGGTTCCGATATTGACCAAACCTTCGGGAGCTATCGTGCAAGTGGCGATGCTTGATTTGGTGGGGGCAACCCGAGGCACAAACACCGTGGACGTGGAAACCTTGAGACAAGTGTGGAAGGAATCGCCGGTCGAGTCGTTTTCCTCACCCCCCGCCTTGGCCGAGTGGGAAAAGACCTGGCCAGAAAAGCGAAAGCGGCCAGCGTTCAAAGTGATTTATGATCGAAGCGCTGGCGAAGTCCGTGTCATGGGTCGCTCCAAAGAAAAGGAATTCCAGAAAACTTTTCCCATTGAACCCGATTTGCAGACTGCGCTACGCCGTGCAGCCAGCTTTATCGCAGGAGAAACAGGGCGTTAAGATGCATCCTTGGATGCGCAGTAGCCCAACGTCCTTGAAATCGTCAGCGGTAGTGTTTTCTGGATGCGTTGGCAGGCCGCACGCGGAGCCCGTCACTCTTCTCCTCGGCTCATTAGTTCAAGCGGCCAGTGTGGATTTTGCCGGCGACTTCAGATCGGCAAAAATAATCACTCCGGCGCCCGTCTGAAGCAGGCTTTGCACCTGCACTTCGACTTGCTGCCCGATCAGGTTGTGCGCCTGGTTCACGACCACCATGGTTCCGTCGTTCAAATAGCCGACGCCCTGTCCTTTGTCCTTGCCCTCTCGAACGAGCCGCAGATTCAGGCTCTCGCCCGGCAAGATCACCGGTTTGAGCGAACTCGCGAGTTGATTCACGTTCACGAAGGACACGGATTGCAGTTCGGCGATCTTGCCCAGGTTGTAGTCGTTGGTGAACAGCCGGGCGCTCAGCATGTGCGCCAGACGGACCAGTTTCGCATCGACGCTCGTCTCTTCGGGGAATTCGCCTTCGTGAATTTTCACTTCGTTGCGTTGATTCCGCTGGATGCGGCTGAGCATTTCCAGACCGCGCCGGCCTCGCGCGCGGCGGATGGGGTCGCTCGAATCGGCGATTTGCTGCAATTCTTTCAGGACGAATCGAGGAACGACGATGATGCCTTCCAGGAAATTGGCCTCGATCAGATCCGCGACGCGTCCGTCGATGATCACGCTCGTGTCGAGCAAAAGCAGGTTGTCCGGCTTGTTTTGCGACGCGAAGCGCACGTACGGAATGATCAGTGAAAAATCCTCCTTGTTGCTGCGCATGGCCAGCACCATGCCGATGTACCCGAACGCGACGAAGAGGCAAAGCCGGATCAGCCACATTCCGCGTTCGTCGGCGTACACGAACAAGCCCGACCGATCGAGCAACCAGGCGATCAAGCTCCCCAGCAGCAAGCCGAAGGTCGCCGCGGAAAAGGCCCGAAGAGAAAACCCCTTCAACATCTCGTCGATGCCAATCAACAGGCCTCCAAACCCGAAGCCGATGGTCAGACCGTAAATGCCCTTTTCGATCAGCTCCGGACGCACCTGGCTGATGGCGTAGCCCCCGGCGGTGCAAAGCAACAAAAACAAGATGCGGACGACCCAGAGTGACATGTTATGGAAGAGGGTTCCGGCCCAGGGGCGGCGCCGCCGGCGTGGCGCGCGACGGTCTTGCTTTCGGTTTCCAGAAGAGACCGAACCGGCCCAGATTGCTGCTCAACAGACTCAGATTATTCATGGTCGCCAAAAACTCCTGCTCCAACTGCCCGTCTTTCAGGAGTCGCCCCGCCAGCCCTCGGCCGGTTTGCAGATCGCTCACCAGTTTATCCACTTCGCCGCTGGCGGATTCAATGTTTTTTATGATGGCGTTCACTTCGGAACGGTTCGTGGCAACGGTCAGGCGAATCTCTTTCGCCGTCTGGCTCAATTGCTCGGAGAAGGCCACCAGGTTGCTCACGGACGCGCTCAACGGATGCGTGTTGGTCCGCACGAATTGATCCACCCCGTCCAGAGTGTTCAGCGCCCGTTCGGAAACCTGGCGAAAATTGGACACCGTAGCGGTGAGGTTGGAAAGCGTGTTCTCCGCGAACAACGTGCCGTCGATTCGTTTGACGGCGTCGTTGAGCTTTTTGGCCGTATCATCCACGCGCTGGAGCAGGCCGGCGGCGGACCGCGCCATTTCCTGGAGGTCGAAAGGCTCTTCGCTTTCGACCTCGTCGCCGTTCTGCAAGAGCCTGAGGGCGTTTGCCGTGGGAACGACGGAGACAAAGCAATCGCCCAGGAAGCCTGCTTGTTTGATCGAGAAATCCGCGTCGCGGTGGATGGGATGCGACTTCAGGATTTGCAGCCGCACGATGGCATTGGTCCCGCCCGGACTGAGATCGATGTCCGCCACGTGGCCCACCGGGACTCCGGCCATGAGCACGGCTGCGCCTTCGATCAACCCGCTGACGTTCTTGGTCCGCATGGTGACTTCGTAGGTCGCTTCGAACACAGAGGTGCCCTTGCTGAACTTGAGGATGACCGCGGCCATCAGGCCCAGCGCGACAAGGACGAACAGCCCGACTTTCCACTCCAGACGTGACTGGCTCATATCAAAACAAGTGCTCTTTCGGATCGGAAATCCCGGTGACGAACCGGTGAACGACCGGATCTTTGGAATCGAAGATCTCGTCCGGCGTGCCCGACGCATGAATGCGCCCCTGATGCAGCATCAGGATGCGATTGCCCACGCGCCGGGCGCTGCGCATATCGTGCGTGACCACCACGGAGGTCACGGCCAGGCGCTCGCACACGCGCAAGATCAGTTGGTCGATGCTGTCCGCCACCACCGGATCCAGGCCCGTCGTCGGTTCATCATACAGCACAATTTCCGGCCGATAAACAATCGCGCGCGCCAGGCCGACGCGTTTGCGCATGCCGCCGGAAAGTTCCGCCGGCTTTTTCGACTGGGTGCCGGGCAAATCGACCATCTCCAGCGTTTCGTCCACGCGCCGGAAGATTTCCTGGCTGGAAAGCTTTCGTTCCCGCCGGAGGAGAAACGCGACGTTCTCGGCCACGGTCAAGGAGTCAAACAGGGCGGCGCTTTGGAAGAGCATCCCGAACTTCCGGCGCACCTGGAGCAATTGCCGTTCGTTCATACCCGCGATGTTTTCACCGTCGATCAGCATGTCTCCGGCATCCGGGGCCAGGAGGCCGACAATGTGCTTCAGCAAAATGCTTTTGCCGCCGCCGCTCCGCCCGATAATGACCACCGATTCGCCCCGTTCAATGCGAAAGGTCACGCCGTCGAGGACCCGGTGCGAGCCGAAACTTTTTTGGAGAGCTCGCGCTTCGATCATGCGAGCAATTGCGTCAGGAACAGGGTCAGAAAGAAGTTGCTGACCAGGATCGCGATCGAAGAAATCACCACGGCCTCGGTGGTGGCCTTCCCGACGCCTTCCGCGCCCTCGCGACAGTTCATGCCTTGGTAGCAGCTCACCAACGCGAGGAGACCGCCGAAAATGAACGCTTTGGTAATTCCAATGACCACGTCCACCGCGTGGCTGTACCGGAGCATGTTCGCCCAGGCGTACGCCGCGTCGATATCCAGCAAATACACGCCCACGAAGTATCCGGCGGCGATGCCGACCGCGATGGCCTCGGCAGTCAGCAGCGGCAAGGAAATGACCGTGCCCAGCAGCCGCGGGACGATCAGGTAATCGATCGGATGGGTGGCCAGGGTGCGCAACGCGTCGATCTGCTCGGTGACGCGCATCGTGCCCAACTCCGCCGCCATCGCGGCGCCGACGCGGCCCGCGACCATCAACCCGGTGAGCACCGGCCCCAGTTCGCTGCTCATCGAAACGCTCACCACGGCCAGGGTCGCGGTGTCCATTTTGACCTTGTGAAATTGAAAGTAGGTTTGCGCGCAAAGAACCATGCCGGTAAACGCGCCGGTGACCAGAACGACGGACTGGGACTTCACGCCGATGAAGTGGAGTTGGTAAATCAGGTCGCTGCCGCTCAGCCGATGCGTGAAGAGCGACCGCACCACCTCCCCCAGCATGAGAGCCATTCGCCCCAGAGTTGCGATCCCGTCCACCAGCCGCTTCCGGGCGCCGAAATTCATAGTTGGTGAATAAAAAAACACGGTCCTTTTAGCAAGACCGTGTTTTCGCCCGGGCAAGGGTGAGTCTAGCTGGATAACGCGCCTTCGGCCGCGGCCGTCTGCTTGAAGGCCAATTTATCCTCTTCCAGCGTGACCTGGATCGGGCTGTTCTCGTGCAGTTTTCCGCGGAGGATTTCTTCCGCGAGCGGATCTTCGAGGTGCCGTTCGACCGCTCGGCGCATGGGGCGGGCGCCATAAGTCGGGTCGTAGCCTTTCTCGACCAGAAAATCCTTGGCCTTCTCATCCAGCTGGAGTTCGATTTTCCGGCCTTTCAATCGCTCGATCACTTTCTGGATTTCCAGGTCGAGGATTTGGATCAAATCCGTCTTGTTGAGCGCGCGGAAAACGATCACGTCATCGAGGCGGTTGAGAAACTCCGGGCGGAAGACCTTTTTCGCTTCATCCAGGATTTTCTCCTTCATCTTCTCGTAGCTTGATTCGTCGGACAACTTGGTAAAGCCGATCGCGGCGCCTTTGCGAATGATTTCCGTGCCGACGTTGGAGGTCAGGAGCACCACGGTGTTGCGGAAGTCCACGACGCGTCCCACGTTGTCCGTGAGTTTCCCTTCCTCCAGAATCTGGAGCAGCATGTTCATCACGTCCGGGTGCGCTTTTTCGATTTCATCAAAAAGCACGACCGAGTAAGGCCGGCGGCGAACCTGTTCCGTGAGTTGCCCGCCCTCTTCGTAGCCGACGTATCCGGGAGGCGAACCAACGAGGCGCGACACCGTGAACTTTTCCATGTATTCGCTCATGTCGAGTTGAATGAGCGATTTGGCGTCGCCAAACATCTGTTCGGCGAGCGTCTTGGCCAGGAGTGTCTTGCCCACGCCGGTGGGGCCCAACAGCGCAAACGTTCCGATGGGCCGCTTGGGATCTTTCAAATCGGCTCGCGAGCGGCGCAAAGCTTTGCACAGCGCGCTGACGGCTTCGGTTTGGCCGACCACTGTCCGGCTCAACTCGGCTTCCATCGCCAGCAGCTTTTGCGCTTCGCCTTGCTCCATGCGCTTGAGCGGGATGCCGGTCCATTTGGCCACGACTTGCAGAATGTCATCCTGATCCACCTTGACGCGCTTTTCTTCACGCGTCGTCCGCCACTGATTCAAGATGCCTTCCATTTTTTCTTTGGCCTGGCGTTCCTTATCGCGCAACGCCGCGGCGCCTTCAAAGTCCTGCTCTTTGATCGCGCGCTCCTTCCGAGAACGGATTTCTTCAATCTCGCCTTCGAGGTTCTTCACGTCCGGCGGCCGGGTCATGGCGCCGATGCGCGCGCGCGCGCCGGCTTCGTCCATGACGTCGATGGCCTTGTCCGGAAGGTAGCGGCCCGTCAAGTAACGGTCGGAGAGCTTGACCGCCGCCTCCAGAGCGTCGCTCGTGAAATCGACTTTGTGGTGATCCTCATATTTTTGACGGAGGCCCTTGAGAATCAGCACTGCTTCATCTACCGACGGCGCTTCCACCTTGACGCTTTGGAATCGTCGTTCGAGCGCGGCGTCTTTCTCGATGTATTTCCGGTATTCGTTGAGCGTCGTGGCGCCAATACACTGCATTTCGCCGCGGCTCAGGGCCGGTTTGATGATGTTGGACGCGTCCATCGTGCCCTCGGCCGAGCCAGCGCCGACGATCGTGTGAAGCTCGTCGATGAAGAGAATGATGTTCTTCGCGCGGCGAATCTCGTCCATCACGGCTTTGATTCGCTCCTCGAATTGTCCGCGATACTTGGTGCCGGCCACCATCAGGGCCAGGTCCAGCGTAATGACCCGCTTTTCCCGCAGCAGCTCCGGAACGTTGCCGCGCGCGATTTCCTGGGCCAGGCCTTCGACGATGGCGGTCTTGCCGACCCCCGCTTCACCGAGCAGCACCGGATTGTTCTTGGTTCGGCGGCAAAGAATCTGAATGACGCGTTCGATCTCGTTCTTGCGCCCGATCACCGGATCCATTTCGCCTTTGCGCGCGATCTCGGTCAGATCCCGGCCAAACGCCTTCAAGGCCGGCGTCTTGACTTCGCCCTTCTTTTCGGGAGCTTTCTCCGCCGGTTCGTTGGGAGCGTTTTCTTCGGCTGTGTTGAAATTCGGATCCAGTTCTTTCAAGATTTCCTGGCGCGTCTGCTCGATATCGACGTCCATGTTCTTGAGAACCCGGGCAGCGACGCCGTCGCCCTCGCGCAGGAGACCCAGCAGAATATGTTCGGTGCCCACGTAGGTGTGGTTGAGAGCCTTGGCTTCCTTCGCGGCCAGAGACAACACTTTCTTGACGCGAGGCGTGTAGGGGATGTTTCCCATCGTCTTCTGGTCCGGCCCCGTTCCCACGAGTTTTTCCACCTCCATGCGGACGGTTTCGAGGTCGAGTCCGATTTTTTGCAGGACATTGACCGCGACGCCCTGGCCAAGCTTGATCAAGCCAAGCAACAGATGTTCTGTGCCCACGAAATTGTGGTTGAATCGATCCGCTTCCTTGCGCGCCAGGGCCAGGACTTGCTGCGCACGGGGGGTGAAATTACTCATGGCTTCTTCGCTCATATACAGTCAAGCAGAAGATGCTACGAATCAGAACCTTTGTCCAGCTTTGAGCCGTCAGACTGCGCAGGCATCGGATGCGGCCGGCTCACGTGGCGCAGACGCTCGCGGAGCATGTCGGCTCGGAGCAAATCCCGCTCTTCTGCCGAGAGCTTTTCTGAGTAGCGCTTCTGCAAATGCGCCGGCTGAGTGATCAGAAATAGCTCGTCCACCAGCGCGCGCTCGGTCCCCGGGAACAACCCGATATCCACTCCCAGGCGCAGCAGCGAGAGCAGGTTCATGGTCTCCTTCGAGGAAATGCTGTGGGCGTTGGCGAGAATCCCGTAAGCCCGTCCGATCTGGTTGAGAATGACCTTAGGTTTGCTCTCCAGCAGCATGGCGCGCGCGTTCTCTTCGTGCTCAATCAACTGCGCCAGCACTTTGTTCAAGCGCTCGACAATTTCCGTCTCGGCTTCTCCAAGGGTCATCTGGTTGGAAACCTGGAACACATTGCCCAGCGCCTCCGTGCCTTCGCCGTAAAGACCGCGAACGGCCAGGCCTAATTTGTTCACGGCCTGGATGATCTGGTTGATCTGCTCGCTGATGACCAGCGCCGGGAGATGCAGCATGGCGCTCACGCGGATGCCGGTTCCGAGATTCGTCGGGCACGCCGTGAGGTAGCCCAACGCGGGCGTGAAGGCGTATTCGACTTTCTTTTCGAGCGTCGAATCCACCTGATCGATCACCTGCCAGGCTTCCTTGATTTGCAGGCCCGGACGGAGCGATTGCATCCGGAGGTGATCCTCTTCGTTGATCATCACGCAAAGGGACTCTTCCTTGTTCAAGACCAGGCCGCTGCCGGCGCTCTTGGCGGCGTGTTCGCGGCTGATGAGATGCCGCTCGACCAGGATTTGTTTGTCCAGCGCCGTCAGGTTGTCCATGGATTCGGAAAACGCGCCGGCCATTTGCCTCAGACCCTCGACCGCAGGGCGCAGGATTTCCAGGGACTTGACCCGTTCCGGCTTCTTGGCCCAGCCGGGAAACGCCAGGCCTTTTAGATTGCGCGCCAATCGGACGCGGCTCGACAAGACGATCCGGTCGTGCGGTCCGCTGCGTTTGCTGGCCTCGGATGGTGCGGCGAGAAATTCGTTAATATTCATGGCTCATCCCGGGGTTAAGCTGGCGATCTTGTTCTTGATCTGATTGATCTCATCCCGGACTCGCGCCGCCGTCTCGAAATCCTCTTCCACGACTGCCTTTTCGAGTTTGCCCTGGAGGGATTTCAGTTTGTCGGACAAATCCTGGTTTTGCTTGAAGCTTTGTGGCGCTTTGCCGACGTGCCGGGTTCCCTTGTGCATCGTTTTCAGCAAGCCTTCGAGACCCTCGGCGAACGTCGTGTAGCATTCCGCGCAGCCCAGTCGCCCGGACTTCTTGAAATCGGCCTGAGTGAAACCGCAGTGAGGGCACTTGGCGTCGCCGCCCGGCATGGCGTGTTCGATCTCCTGGGCCGCGCCCAGGCCGAGCAGCAGGTCGGCCAGCGAGAAACCCGTGGGATCATCGACCCCTTTGTCTTTGGAACACGCTTCGCACAAATCCACTTTCTTCGTTTTCCCTTCCACCATCTGGGTCAAATGGACCGTGGCAACGTTTTGTTTGCAGATATCGCATAACATAAATCCAGTTCGTATATCGGCTGCCGCAGGTCTTAAGTCAAGACGCCTTGACCCCCACCGGCATCCGTCTTATCGCCTCAAAGCCGGACACGTTTTTCCATGCACGGGACAAAACCGCCGCGCAAAGAAATCGGAGCTCAAGTCTTGAGACTCCTGGCTGGTTCAAGCTCCGTAAATCGGTTCTCCGGATGTCTGAGTCAGCTTGCGGTACTTTTCCACAAACGTTTTCGCGAGGCGTCCGGGCTTTCCCGTCCCGATGACGCGCCCGTCGATCTTCACCACTGGAATCAACTCGGCTCCTGTCCCGGTCAAAAAACATTCGTCCGCGTTGAATAAGTCATACCGCGTCAGGTTGATCTCAGCAACGGATATGCCAAGGCCTCTCGCCAGTTCAATGACGACGCCGCGAGTGATGCCGTAGAGAGCGCCGGCAGAGAGCGGCGGCGTCAGCAACTCGCCGCCCTTGACGATAAAGATATTGTCCCCAGTGCATTCGGAAACGAATCCTTCCGCGTTCAACATGATCGCCTCTTCGCAGCCGCCGTTGTTCGCTTCAATCTTCGCAAGAATGTTGTTGAGATAGTTGAGTGATTTGATCGCGGGGTTCAAGGCGCTGTGCAAATTGCGCACCGTCGCCACGGTAATTATTTCCAGCCCGCGTTCATAAAATTCCTGGGGGTAAAGCTGGATCTTGTCCGCGATGACAATCACCGAGGGCCGCTTGCATCGGTTCGGGTTCAGCCCCAGGCCTCCGACGCCGCGCGTCACCACCAGTCGAATGTAGCCGTCCCGGATCCGGTTCTGACGGCAAGTCGCCACGACTGCGCGCATGAGTTCGGCGTGCGACAGGGGCAGGGTGAGCAGGATTGCTTTCGCGGAGCAAAACAAACGGTCAATGTGCTCCTTGAGTTTGAACACGCGCCCGTGGTAAGCCCGGATCCCCTCGAAAATGCCGTCTCCGTACAAAAGTCCGTGGTCGAAAACCGAAATCTTTGCGTTCTGTTCGCTGTAAAACTTCCCGTCGATGTAAATTTTCATTCCGTCTGTCCGGGCAGACTACGGCAACTGCTTCCGGCGTTGCAAACCTTTAAGGCAGCTCTGCAGCAATTCGCCCAGAACGTGTTTTGAAAATAGGTGGAACGGGCTACCAGCCCGTTTTCGGCGGCAACTTGCCGTCGAACATTGCGGCAGGCGGGTAGCCTGTAGCAACAGGCCAGTGGCCTGTTCCCCCAAAAGGCATTTTCAAAACGCGCTCTCAGCTCAGCTCAGACTCAACCTTGAGGCTCCTCGCCGTCAGCCTCTACTTGACGCGCATGAACTTGTGCAGGTGGCCAAACTGGCTCCATTCCGCCACGATCAAGTTGCCGTCTTTATCCATCGAAGCCCCGTGCGGGGAGTTGCAGATGCCGTCCTTCCACTGGTCCGGCGGCAGGCCGTAATTCGCGCGCTCCTTTGCGTTCGGATTATCGCCCACTTGCGCGGCGATGGCGCCGTCCTTGTTCAGCACCGTGACCCGGCCCTGCAGTTCCGGAAACACGGCGTAATCGCCCCGGATGTGGACGGCAGCGGGCATGCGCAAATCTTTCTGGATAACTTTCACAAAATTGCCGTCGAGGTCCCAGTATTCAACCCGATTGTTGTTTCGGTTGCACACGAGCAACAGGGGTTTGCCCAGGCGTGTGTCCAGGCCAATGCCGTGGCAGGTCCTGAACTTTCCTTCGGCCTCGCCCGGCCCGCCAAAGGCTTTAACAAACTTCCGGTCCTTGTCGAACTTGAGCACGTAATTCGATCCGTAGCCATCGGCGACAAAGATCGAACCGTCGGGCGCCACGGTGACGGCGCAGGGATTGAATCCCTTCTCGTCTTTGAAAAGGCCGGCCTCCTGCGGATAGTGGATCGCCCAAACTTGTTCGCCGTCGAGCTTCAGTTTGACGACCTCGTGAGCGGTCGGTCGGGCGCAATAAAGGTATTCGGTCCCGTTCTCCTCTCCCACTTCCAGCCCGTGGATGCGCGTCGGGCCAACGGCGCGCAAGAACTTGCCGGCCGCCGAAAAAACGACAATGCCCCGCTCGGTGTCGGTGGTGATGTAAATGTTGCCCGCCTTATCAATCACTGCGCCGCCATGGCAGGCGCCGAGCGGTTTACCGCCGGGATTTTCCTCAAAGAAATGCGGAGTGATCGAGAATTTGAGTTCGGCGGCAACAGTCGCGGCGATGGTTGAGAGGAAAGCGACGATGCCCAGCAGAGACGTTGCAATGCGATTCATGGCCTGGTCCTTATTGGTTCTGGTTTATGAAACGGGGAGGTTGTAAGTCGCGGAGTCACAATTTGCAATCTATACTGAACATACTGAAGAGATGCCTTGAAAGATTGAGAGTTTGGACTTAACTAAACTTCAGAGTCGAGTCATGAACCCGCCGCACCTTCTCATCATCGAAGATGACGATCTCCAGTATGAAATCTACGAGGAGGCGCTGGAGGACTTCCAACTGACACGCGTCACCACCGGCACGGACGCTCTGCACGGCGTCGCACGCCAACCTCCTGATTTGATCATTCTGGACCATGTGCTGGATGACGGGCAGCTTGGATTGGATTATCTGCCGGAGATGAAAGAGCTGGCCCCGCACGTGCCCATCATCATCGTCTCCGGCGCGCTGGAGGCCCACGAGCAAATGGGCGCCTTGCAAGGCCCGCGCCGCGCACACTATTGCATCACCAAACCCGTCGATGTCCACGAACTGAAGAAGACCATTGCAGTGGCGTTGCGGGAGTGCGGCGAAACGGAAATTGTCCGGCAGTTCGAGGCGTTGGAACGCTCCAAACGCGTCGATGCCGAGGCGCTCTTCAGCCGTTCCACCGACCGCCTCTCGCGTCAGACGGAAATCCGGCGGATGGTGGCGAACGCCAAGGAACGGCCTAATGTGTCGGCGCTGGCACGGGAATTCAAAGTGGCCCGCCGCACCATTATCCGGGATCTGCAGGAATTGATCCGCCGCGGCGAAATCCGCGCGGAAGTGTATCCGAAATGGGAAAGCGAGACGGATGAAGAAACCAAAGACTAACTCTTCCCCTGAACAGGACGGTAGGGCGAGCCTGTCCCCAGCGAGCCGAGTCGGACGTGTTCGAGGCCCGTCGAACGGCTCGCCGGGACGGAATCGCCCTACCGGGTTCATGGGCCGCGCGCGTGGCGCTGTGGCCAGGGGATCTTCCCCTGAACTGTTGTGTCTCGGCGCATGGTTGATTCAGATTTCCGCTGCCTTTGGTGCCGAGCTTTCCGATGGAGCGAACTGGCCGGCGTTCCGCGGACCGCAAGCCCGTGGTGTCGCGGAGGGTTCCAAGGTGCCCGAACGTTGGAACGTCGAGAAATCCGAGAACATCCAGTGGAAAACTCCAATTCCAGGCCTGGGTCATTCCTGTCCGGTCATTTGGGGGGACAAAATCTTCGTCACAACCGCGGTCCTTGCAACCGGCAATGCCGATTTGAAGATCGGCCTTTATGGAGACATTGGATCGGTCAACGAGCAGATGAAACACAGTTGGGTGCTGATCGCTTTGAGCAAAGCGGACGGAGCAATCCTCTGGAAAACGACGGCTCACGAGAGTGTCCCCAGGGTGAAACGCCATCCGAAATCCAGCCACGCCAACTCCACTCCGACCACGGACGGCAAACGCATCGTCTGCATTTTCGGCTCCGAAGGCCTGTTCTGTTTTTCGATGGACGGGAAGCTTCTCTGGCAAACTGATCTCGGCCCGCTCGACTCCGGCTACTTCGTGGTGCCCACCGCTCAATGGGGCTTTGCCAGTTCGCCCGTCATCCACGGGGATCGCGTCATCGTCCAATGCGACGTCCTGACGAATCCCTTCTTGGCTGCGTTCGATCTCAGCACCGGGAAAGAACTCTGGAGGACACCCCGTTCGGACGTGCCGACCTGGAGCACTCCCACCGTGGCCACGCGCGACCGACGATCGCAGATTCTCGTCAATGGGTTTCGGCACATCGGCGGTTACGATCTCGAAAACGGGAAAGAAATCTGGAAGTTGAAGGGCGGCGGAGATATTCCCGTGCCCACGCCGATTGTGTCGGACGACTTGGTTTTCATTACCAATGCCCACGGCAAGATGGCGCCGATTTACGCGATCCGGCTCGGCGCGACCGGCGACATCACGCTGGCCGACAATCAATCGAGCCACCCGCACGTCGCCTGGAGCATGAACCGCCGCGGGAATTACATGCAAACCCCCATCGTCGTCGGAGACTATCTGTACTGCTGCAACGACGCCGGAGTGCTCGCGTGCTACCACGCGAAGACGGGCGAACCGCAATACAGCGAACGGCTCGGTCCCGGCGGATCGGGCTTCACGGCTTCGGCCATCTCGGCGGATGGGAAGATTTACTTCACGAGTGAGCTGGGCGCGGTTTATGTCGTCAAAGCCGGACCGAAATTCGAGGTTCTGGCCCGGAACGAACTGGGCGAAACCTGCATGGCCACGCCGGCCATTTCCGAGGGCACGCTCTTCTTTCGCACCCGCAACCACATTGTGGCGATCGCGGAGAATTAGCCTGGGAGCGCCGGCATCCTGCCGGCACTGGAGTTTCGGGCATATTCAACCCCATGGTGCATCACCCGGAACTTTGTCTCAAACTTTGTCCTGAACTTTTGTTTCGTTCGGTGGCACTCGCCAGCAAGGATGCTGGCGCTCCCCTGGGCTCGCGGGAAGGAATTATCCGCGCGTCATTCCATAAATGTCGAGCGGCGATCCCTGAAAAGCGGAGGTCCTCTCCAATTTCATCCCGGCTTTTTCCGCCACGCGAATGGAGGCGATGTTTCTCGGATCGACGATGGAGATCAAGCGCTGGAAACCCAGTTTGCCGAAACCGTAGTCGCGGCAAGCCTTGAGCGCTTCGGTGCCGAGCCCTCGGCCCCAGTAGGTCGGTCTCAGACCGCAACCCAGCTCGATCTCGCGATTCCCATCCACTTCCCGCAAAACAAAGCCGCAATAGCCGATCAGAGTCCGGTCCGCGGGGTAAACGACGGCGTAAAGACCGAAACCATTCTGATCGTAAGCAGCCAGAATGCTCTCCAGGGCCGAGCGCGTTTCCTCTCTGGTTTTCGGCTGCATTAATGAAAAGCGCATCACCTCGGCGTCCGCGAGAATCGAAGCCAGGTCGTCCAGGTCCGTCCAGGTAAACGGGCGAAGCTGGAGCCGCTCGGTGGTGAGAATATCCATGATCGAAGCGTGGCTGTCGCAATTTGGACCGCTGGTCAGGCGGCCCGATAATCGCGGCATCATTTGCGCGCCACCGAAATCGTTGTCAAGCTCGCCCAAACAAGAAGGCGTCGCGGGCGCGTCCGGCTACGAAGTGTGGCGCGGGACGAGCGCGTCGAACAGCAGCGCCGCACGAATCGCCGAACGGCTCGGCGGGACGACCCATTTCATCGATCGCTCCGCTTCGGTTGGGATTCCGAATTATTATTGGGTCCGAGCGACGGCAGGCGAACTGCGCAGCGGTTTCAGCGATTCGGTTCCGGCGATGAGCCGTCCGCTTCAGCCAGGGGATATTCTTTGGGAGAGCAACCTGGACGGAGAAGGACAGGTGTACGTCCGCGGACGGAATGGTCCGTCGCTGTGGACTCAACTGTAGCGCAGATTTTCAATCTGCTGTATCGCCGATTTCCAATCGGCAGGACGCCGGCAAGTCCCAGCGTGCTCGGACTGGGAGACGCCCCGCAGAATACAATTCTGCGATACGGCAGAGTGCAACTCTGCGCTACGAGCTTTGTCGTCCATCCCGCGGACCAAGTCCGTGTTCTCGTGGCGTGATCTGGAGACGGTGCGCAATCCACGGCGATTCTATCGTCTGACCTCGCCGTAAGCCAGGCGCCACGCTGAAGAAGCGGGCGACCCGTCACGTTGTCCAAACGATTTTAGTTAATCCATCCGGCTGGTCGTCCTTTCCTGCAGCCAATGCACGTCCGGATTCCCCGGGCTCGGCGTGCCGCCGTTAAACAGCAATTGATTCTTCCGAAGCGGCGGCCGGGTGCGCGGGTCGATCCACTTCTGGATCGCTGTATGGCCATCGGCAAAGAAGAGCGCGCTGGCACCGTCGTGATAAACGGCCGGCCAATCTCCGATGAACGGCTTGTCCATATCCACCTGGAAGACGCCGTCGTTAATGCTGTCTTCGCGCTCGTCGATGAGGACGAAAGTTCGGGCCGGAGGCGGCTCGGTCATATCCGTCATTTTTCGAATGAATCTCCAGGGCGTCGGTTCGCACAGCGGATTCAAGAACGGATTCATGGAGAAACTTCGGATCCGAGGATGTGCCCTTCCGCCGGGGCCTGTTACGGAGATGTCTCCGGGGCATTTCCAGATCTTCAGCGACCGGTGATACGGCCAGAGGAGGCTGGTCATGAGATGGAGGGTATTCGTGTTGTCGGGGTGATCGTCATTCATGTTCAGCCAGCCTTGGATCCACGCTTTGGCCGGGCTGGAGTTCTCCATGCTGTTCGGCGGCACGAAATCGTCGTGGTCCTGCGCATATTGAATCCAGGAAAGTCCCAATTGCCTCAGGTTGTTCAGGCACTGCATCGTCTGCGCTTTCCCTTTGGCCTTCGTAAGACCAGGGAGGAGCAAACCCGCCAGAATCATGAGGATGGCGATGACAACCAGCAATTCTATCAGCGTAAAGGCCCGACGTGGCGTCAGTTCGGGCGGGGTTAAGACGCTTCGAACCGGGTGAGAAAAATTCGTTTTCATCACCCGCTACAGAAGAAAATTTCGGAAAGGTTACAGAACGACTAAACCCTCCGAGATATGCGCAAGAACCTCTGTAACCTTTTCCAGATTTTCTTCTGTAGCGAGGTGAATGCAAACCACCTTGCAGCACGCGCTGCGGAGGCATAGGCGAGCGGGCCGACAAGCCTGGTCTGAACTCGGTTTCACTCTCCTCGAACTACTGGTGGTCGTCGCCATCAGCGCGATTCTGGTCGGGCTGCTCCTGCCGGCGCTGAGCAAAGCCAAAGGGAAAGCGGAGTCGATCCGTTGCCTCAATAATCTCAGGCACCTGCAATTGGCGTGGCAGATGTACTGCGATGATCACAACGACAACTTGCCATTGAATTGGGACGGTTCACCACCTGGGTCCTGGGTCGTCGGATTCGCCAATACCGACACAACGACATCGAACATCCAACAAGGCACGCTCTATCCTGATGTCGGCTCGCCCGAGGTCTATCGCTGCCCGGCGGACAAATCGACCGTCAACGACGAAAAGGGGGGACTACCCAGGACGCGTCATTACGCGATGAGTTCCTACATGAATTGCGACATGAGGCGGAGCCCCGCTCTGCAAAGGCAAGTCGTCTTCCACAAGACCCAGGCCATTCAGAAGCCGCCGCCTGCTCTGGCATTTGTGCTCATGCACACGACTCCCCAGACAACCGGGGATGGCGAATGTTACATGCCCTTCACTCCTTGGCTTTGGGGCGGCTACCCGTTCAACCACGGGAAAGGACAGAATTGGTCGTTTGCGGACGGCCATGTTGAGCACCGGCGCTGGCTGGACGAGGACACGGTGAGAAAATCAAAAATAAAATTTCTGCCTGGAACAGCTTACGCCCTGCCGGGCAATCGCGACTACATCGCCCTGCAAGAAGCGGCGCCCCTGTGGTGGGTCCTGGACCCAAAGAATCCGGATCCGTGAATGAACACCATCGCCAAAGGGCTTTGCCAGGTTCAAGGCCTCCACTTCGAGTTCCCTGCGATCTCCGCTTCAATCTCGGCCAATGTAGGCGCGCGAAACACGCGCAGTCGATGATCCTCGTCATCGAGGCATAGCAACGCCCGCTCGCCCGCCGTAAAAGTCACGGCACTCTGCGGCCCAGATCGTTCGGGCAGAGTCATCCATTCACGGAAACTGGACAAGCTCCACAACTTGATCGCGCCGTCGCTGCTGACGGTCGCCAGGGTCCTCCCGTCAGTGGAAAAGTCCATTGAGCGAATCCATCCTCCCGAGCCGCGAAGCGTGGCAATCTCTTGTTTGCGGGTCAGGTCCCACAGCATGACGGTGTTGTCCATGCTGCCAGATGCGAGGATTTTGCTGTCGCGAGAAAAGCGGAGGGCTCTGATTCGCTCAGAATGACCGGGGAGGACGCCCAGGGCTTTGCCATCGGCGACGTTCCAGACCCAAACCAGGCGGTTGGTATCTCCGCAAGCCGCCAGCGTGCGGTCTCTGGAGAAAACGAAAGGATTGACATTTGGCAGATGCGACAGAACGGCGTCGGCTTCGAAGGTGACCACTTGCTGGCGAGTGCTTACATCCCAAAGCTCCGCGGCTTTTTGTTTCATCTTCAAGACGAAGATGCGTCCGTCCGGCATATC